>QHNB01000045.1 GCA_003217965.1 Verrucomicrobiota bacterium
TGTGCCGAACGCGGTGCGGACGATTGGGCCAGACGAAACCAGCTCGCCGCCACCGAGTGGAACCCGATCGCATATGGTCGCGATGGGGGCAACGATGAAACGGCCGCAAGACTTGCCGCCGGCGGTGGCCCTGGCACTGGAGCCGCGGGTGGAAAGGGTATTATCGCTCACGCTGGCCGAGGTGATCGATCGCGTCCCGGAAGGTTATCTCAAACCGCGGGAAAGTTTCGATGCGACACGGCGTGTGAGCAAGTGCCGGAAATTTTCATGCACAGCGTTCCGGCCTCGGACACAGCGGTAGTGCAATTGCCCTACGACAAGGTGATAGAGGAGCTTTCGAATCTGCGGGTGCGGCATGATCAGACTGAGGAGCAAATCGTCGCGCAATATCAGACGCCCTTCCTCCAAGTCACCGTGGAAGAATCGGAACGTTTCGGGACCAAGATGGAACCGGTCCAAGTCACTGAATTTCCACGTGTGCGCATCGGGGTCGAACCGGCAACAGCGGAAGCGATTGCCGCGGCTGAACCCGAAGCGACCGCGACGGAAAAGTTCACTCCCTCCCACTTTGAGCGAACGACGCCGCCCGATGTGGGACGAAGCAAGCGTTCAGCTCCACCACTCGAGTTTCCAACTGCTGCCCCCCTTAGTAAATCGGAATCGGCTGAGCCGGCCGAATCCCGCGCCGAGCCGGCAACGCCAGAAAAATCGGCAGAATCGCGTATTCCGTTTTCGCTGAAGCCGGTGACACCGGAGAAGCGGGTCGTAGTCGAGCACGTGCCGGAAGGATCTTTGCCAAATGGAACGGGTGAGCCCGCGCTTCCGCGAGTTCCAGCCTCCAGCGGGTCGCCCGTTCCGCCTTCCGCTCCTCCTCCGCCATCTCCGCCCGCGCCTCCAACCAGGATTCCTTTCAAGTTATCGCCGATCCCTGCACCAAAGCCGGAGTCAACGCCGACTGTTCGGGAAGGCGTCGGCAAATTTCTCGTCAGTGCCGCCACAGACGACGGTCTCTTTCCGCTTCGCTCTCATCGCGCCGCAGTTGGCTAGCGGAAAGGTCGTGATTCAGCCGAAGGATTTTCAGGCCGCATTACCAGTTGAATATCGCAATCTTTTTCTGGCCAACGCGATTGAAGCGCCGGTGCAACTTTCATTGCCGGATGTGCTGGCAAATCTGCCCGGTGACGCGTTGCGCATGCGGGAAGACCAGGAAGTAATCACGCAAGATGAAGTTTTTGAGACGCCGTTCTCGACTAAGGCGGCGGAGGATGCGCGACGATTCACGACCAGCCCGACGTTCAAAGCCGAACTGGCGTCCGATGCTGGACTGGCGTCCAAAGGAGGACTCGCGTCCCAATCGGGCCTGACATCCAAGGCCGAGCCGATGAAGGTTGCTCCGGTGGCTCCGTTAGCGACGGAAATTACAAAGAAACCAGCGGAAGACTCGCAGGTAAAAGACGAGCCCGGCCTGCCATCTAAGGCCGAGGCAATAGAGGTTGCCCCGGTGGCTCCGTTAGCGAGGGAAACTTCAGAGAAACCAGCGGAAGAACCACAAATAAAAGGCGAATGGGCCGAGCTGCCGAAAGTGTACGCGGCGAAGATCGAGCTGGCGGGCGCGGCAGTGTCAGTCCCGATCGACGCTCTGGCAAAGGCAGCTGTTCCCAGATTCGACGCGAAGGACGCTGTGGCCAAAGCGAGCGCGCTGCCCGGGGTTCGATCATGCGGCATTATTTTCGCCGATGGGCTGAGCATCGCCGGCAATATTCCAGCAGACATGCACGTCGATGGCTTGAGCGCGATGGCACCAACGTTGCTCACGAAGCTGGAGAAACATATGCTGGAAACTCAACTCGGAGCGCTTACCTGCCTAACTGTTTACGGCGAAAAGGCGCCCATGACCTTTTTCGCGTCGGGAAACATTTGCCTCACCGCCGTCCATCATGTTGCGGAGCTTACCGCCGAAACGCGGCGCGAACTCGCCACGATTACGAAAGAACTTTCGCGCACCTATGCGCAACCCGGGACCGCTCATGTCGATCATTAATTACGCCAGCCGGGAGATTCAGTTTAAGATCGTTTACTACGGGCCAGCGCTCTGCGGCAAGACGACGAACCTCGGCTACATTCATCAGCGGATCAGTCCGCAAAATCGCGGCGATCTGGTGTCGCTTGCAACCGCCGCCGATCGCACTCTCTTCTTCGATTTTCTTCCGCTCAACGCCGTGGTCATCAAAGGTTTTGTCACGAAATTTCAGCTCTACACCGTGCCCGGCCAGGTGATTTACAATGCCACCCGCCAGCTCGTTTTGCGCAGCGTGGACGGGATCGTTTTCGTCGCCGATTCGCAGTGGGAAAAAATGGAGGAGAACGTCGAGAGTTTTAAAAACCTCGAAGACAACCTAGCCAAGCAAAACATGTCGCTCGACGACATCCCTTACGTCTTGCAGTACAACAAACGGGATCTGCCGAATATCGGGCCGGTGAATTATCTCGAGTACGTCCTGAACAATCGGAAGAAGCGGGTCCAAAGTTTCGAGGTTGTTTCCAGCACCGGACAAAATGTTTTTGCGACGCTCAACGCAGTCTCGCAAATCCTGCTCCACAAGTTCAGCAAACAGAGCGACTCTAACCGCGGGCCGGCGGCGGCAGCCGGCGCGGCCACGCCGAGGCAAACACAGGGCGTGGTAGCATGAACGCCATACCCGTTCTCACCATCGATGATGTCGCCAATCTTGATGGTGTTCTGGCCGATTTTCTAAAGAAAGCTGAGGCCGAGCTGACCGTAGTGATCGATCGCGGCGGTAATGTTATTTCCCAATATGGCGATATGACAGTCATGGATGTGACCATTATCGCCGCGCTCGCTGCCGGCTCCTTTGCCGCTACGCGCGAATTGGCACGGCGGATCGGGGAGATCGAATTCAATGCCCTCTATCATCAGGGAAACGGCAGCCATATTTTCATGAATTCAGTCGACGAAGAGACGATCATGATCACGGTTTTCGGACCGCTCACGACGGTCGGTCTGGTCCGTTTTTACTCGACCGGCACTGCCCAACAGGTTGCTCTGTTGCTCAAAGCACTCCAAAAAGCTAACCACGGTTATACTTTCGAAGCCTCGGACATTTCAGTCGCGCCGATTTTTACCGATTCCGCACCCGAGCCGACAACGCCGAGCTGAGTCCGTCGAATTCTCCGCAACCACTGCTCCTTTTGTGCAGTTATTGCGTGTGGCGGCAGTATGCCGCAGCCTTGGCCATGAGTTTTCCGCGTTTGGCGAAATCATTCTCCTGATTCTTTTGGGATGGTCGTCATTCATCGCGCGGCAAGGAACGTCTGATGTGGCATAACGACCAGGCGCGGACCGGGCAGAATCTGACTGAAACGCAATAGCATGCCGGCCAACTGCGGCGCGTCCGACGCCAATAATCTCGCCACCGAACTCTACTCCACCACTGATGCAGAATCGCGCGATAGCTTCGGTAACGGCAACAAATTTGTCGTTCCGACGATCGCCAAGGGTAAAGTTTGCTCGGCACTGTGAGCGGGGTTGCGGGTTTGGCCTGTTCAATCCGCCTTCTTGAGGCCATCGAAATTCGCTGATACTCCGCGATCGGAGGAACGAGCTCCGTCTCGTGCAATTCTAATTCGGTGGAACGGACGGAGGCCGTGCCTCCGTGTGATAAGTCAGCTGGTGAACTCCCGCACCACGAGGGTCGCGTTGTGTCCACCGAAACCGAATGAATTGTTGAGTGCAACGCGCACCTTGCGCTCTTTCGCCACTTTCGCGGTGAAATCGAGATCACATTCGTCGTCGGGATTCTCGAGATTGATTGTCGGCGGAATGACACCGTCACGAATCGATAGAGCGCAGACCGCCGTTTCAATTGCACCGGCGCCCCCAAGCAAATGGCCGGTCATTGATTTGGTTGAGCTGATGGAGACGCTTTTCGCGCGCGGTCCGAATACAGTCTTAATCGCGCGCGCCTCGGCAACATCACCTAATCCGGTCGAGGTCGCGTGGGCGTTAATGTAATCCACGTCATCGATCGAAAGCCTGGCGTGCTCTAGCGCCAGCTGCATGGCCCGCGCTGCGCCTATCCCATCGGGTGGCGGCGCGGTCATGTGATAGGCATCCGCGCTCAGCCCGTACCCAACCAGTTCGCAGTAAATCTTCGCGTTTCGCTTTTTCGCGTGCTCCAGTGCCTCAATCACGACGATGCCGGCGCCTTCGCCGATAACAAAACCGTCGCGATCGCGGTCCCAAGGGCGCGAAGCTCGGGCCGGCTCGTCATTGCGCGTGCTCAACGCTTTCATGGCGCCGAACCCGGCCAGACCGATCGGAATAATGGCCGCTTCCGAACCGCCGGCCAGGAAGATATCGGCCTCACCAAATTTGATCATGCGCCACGATTCTCCGATGGCATTGTTTGATGTGGCGCAAGCAGTAACGATGCACATGTTCGGCCCGTGTATTCCGAATTCCATCGAGATCAGCCCGCTCGCCATGTTGCTGATCAACATCGGGATGGTGAAAGCAGACACTCGTTGCGGACCTTTGGAAAGAAGGATGGTGTATTGATCTTCCAGCGTTTTCAGGCCGCCAATCCCGCTGCTAACGAGAACGCCAAACCGTTCCGGATTTTCCAGGGCCATATCAATGGACGCATCCGCCATGGCCATTTTGGCCGCCGCCATTGATAGCTGCGCAAAGCGATCGGTTCGACGGACATCCTTCGGGTTTTTAAAGACAGGTTTCGGATCGAAGCCCTGCACCTCGCCGCCAATGCGGCAATCGTAAGCACTCGTATCAAATGCCGTAATTGTGCGAATGCCGCTGACGCCGTTTTTGAGGCTGTGCCAGAAGTCTTCCAGATTATTGCCGACAGGCGTGACCACGCCTATTCCGGTAATAACGACACGGCGATCATTCATACTTCAAGAGCTGGAGCGACGGCGAATCGGAAAGGTGGTCGAAAGGTGGCGCAGGGTCAACGCGCTTCGCTTACCGCGTTCCCATTCCCACACTCTGCACCGTTTGGAAAAGTTTGCCTTCGGTTTTGATAGAAGGCGCGATGATGATTTCTGTTTGCTGAAATTCTGGGATATCGCGGGCGCCTACATTCCCCATGCAGGTGGTAATGGCGCCGACCAGGTTCTGGCTCCCGTCGTCGACTTCGGCCGGACCGAACAGGATTTGCTTGAGTGATCCGGTCGCACCCACTTTGATCCGGGTTCCTCGCGGCAGGTTGGCATGGGGCGTCGCCATCCCCCAATGATAACCCCGGCCAGGAGCTTCGGACGCCTTGGCGAAAGCGCTACCGACCATGACAGCGTCCGCGCCGCAGGCCAATGCTTTGCAAACATCGCCGCCTTTGCTCATTCCACCGTCGGTAATGATCGGAACAAAGCGCGAAGTTTTTTTGAAATAAGCATCACGGGCAGCTGCGCAATCCACCGTGGCGGTGACTTGCGGGACACCCAAACCGAGCACCCCACGTGAGGTACACGCTGCACCCGGGCCGACGCCAACCAGGACTGCGGCCGGTCCGCAGTTCATGATCTCGAGCGTGACATCGTAGCCGACGGTGTTGCCAACAATCACCGGAATGCGCATGTCTGCGCAAAATTTTGCGAGATCGAGCGATTTATATTCCGACGAAATGTGGCGCACGGTTGAGACGGTGCTCTGCACGACGAAAACGTCCGCGCCTGCCTCCTGGGCGAGAACCCCGAATTCTGCGGCCCGTTGTGGAATCGAACTTACGGCCGCGAGCGCACCGCCATCCTTAATTTGCCGGACACGCGCTGCAATCAACTCAGGCTGGATCGGTTCCTGGTAAATTTTCTGAAGCAGCCCAGTAATTTCGGTTTTGTCCGTTTGGACGATTTTCTCCAGCACCTCCTGCGGATGCTTGTAACGGGTCTGGACACCTTCGAGGTTGAGCACGGCGAGTCCGCCAAGCTTGCTCATCTCGATCGCAAATCGCACATCGACTACGCCGTCCATGGCGCTGGCCAAAATCGGAATCTTCAGCGAAATCGGTTCGGCATTTTTTCGCGGCAAGCGAAAGGTGATATCGACCTCGTTTGGATTAATGGTCACTCTCCCCGGGACCAGCGCGATTTCGTCGAAGCCGTAGGTCACCCGCGCTTTTCGGTTTCGGCCAATCCACATTCCCATATCAAATACGCTCGAATTTAAATCGTTCGTTCAAACTGCCGCAGCGTGGGCAACGCGGCAGCAAAGCATCCGTGCGGTCCTCGAACTCGAGACCGCAAATGACACACCGCAGCCGGTAACGAAAAGCTTTTCGCTCGCGCCGTCTGCGGTTCCATTCATTACTTAACCAGAGTAGAAATACGGCCGCAAGGAAAACCAGCAGATAAATCGCCACCAAGGCGGCGAGACTGACGCGAATCACGGCGAAGGAGCAGGGGTGCTAGAGGAGGGTGGCGCGATGTCGTTCCCCCAGAGAATGGTCGCGACGCTCCAAACCAGGGCCGGCTCGTCTGAGGCGGCATTCTCTTGTGGTGCAAAGCGGCAAAGTTGAAGAAAGCTTCGCCCTTGCTCATCCAGTGCCGGATCGCCGGATGATTCAATCAGGAAACAAAACCGCATCGCGCCATGGCCATCAATTGCGACCCGGAAGCGGGCGTTGGCCGGCGCATCCAGGCGACTTGCTTGAAATGTAAATCCCGGCACGATGGGATTCCTCAGCGCATCTGCTGATTCGGAAAACTGAACCGATGTCTTGTGCGCGACCGACGGCGCGACGGCGGCAGTACTCGGTGTAGGAATGCGAACCGGGCCGATGGCGGCGGAGCTCGGAATATTCAGATCCGGGGCCGTCGGTGGAAGGGCTTTCAACTTCGGTTCGTGCGCGGCATAGGAGGGGATGTGTTGCAATTTCGGCAGGTCGATGGTTTTGCTTCCTGGTAGACGCTGCGTGGTGGTCGCTAGTGCCGGATCTTCCGCTTCGACCCAGCGCAAAAACGCGATCGATTCGGAATCGTCAGCGGAAATCAGGCTGACTCGCGCCGGGGCGGGGAGCAACGCCACGGTGGGCGGATAAACGATCTGGAAAATGTAGAAACAAGCCGCGTGTAGGATAATCGAGGCAATCAAAAAAACGATCAGAGCGCGGACGCGGCGGCGGGGCGGAGCCCAACTGAATATCAGCGGCGACGGCGCAATTGCAGGAGTCATTTTGGGGCCATCGTCGCCAGTGCGACTGATGGAACGCCATGTTCGAGCGCGAGATTAGCAACGCGAATGACTGTCTCATACGGCGTATAACGATCTGCTTTGATGATAATGGCACGTCCTTCGGCGCGAGCAGCGTCGAATTGCCGGCCGAGTTCATCGATCGAAGTTTTTTGATCGCGGAAGTAAACCGTCTCGCCATTCGTGATGCTGACGATTTGATATTTGACCTGGGGCGCGAGCATGAACTTGGAGAAGGGCACATTTACGGAAATGCCTGGCTGCAAAATAAAATTGGAACTCAGCAGCAGGAAAAAAATCATCAGGAAGACAACGTCGAGCAGCGGGAAGACGAGCAGCCACCCGAATTGATAATCTTTTGTTCGAACGAGTTTCACGGCGCTTATTTTTCGCGCCGGAGATCACGCTGAGTGGTTTCTGCCTGGAAGGAAATGATTCCACTCTCCGGTTCTGTCTCAGTCAGCATGTGCACGATCTCAATCCCGGCACGTTCCATGTCGTGCATCATCGTGTTTACGCGCGATGAAAGATAGCTATAGGCGACAAAGGTCGGAGTCGCGACGACCAATCCAGCCGCGGTCGTGAGCAAGCTTTTGTAAATGCCGGTCGATAGTTCCGTGACCGTGGCGTAACCGCCGTTCGACGCGATCACACCAAATGCTTCAATCATACCCGCCACCGTGCCGAGCAGACCGAGAAGTAGAGTGAGAAAGGCCAGGGTCGCGAGCACACCAAGGAACCGCTCCAGTTTTGGAACTTCCAGTTGACCTGCTTCCTGAACGATCTCGCGCAGTTCCGAACGGGGCAGATCATGCCGAAGAATGGCAGCGTGAATTACACGCGCGACAGGCCCAGGCGTGCCGGCCGATTCGTGCAACGCCTCGGCGAAGTTGCGCCGCTTAATCAAGTTGGCCAATCCCTTCAAAAACTCGCCCACATGAATCGTGGCGCGGTGGAAATAAAACAACCGTTCGGCGAAGACGGCGATTGAGATGATGCTGCAGATCAAAATCGGCCACATCAGCAGCCCGCCCTTCTGGAGGTATTCAATCACGATTTTTTCTCTATCGCTCTTTAGACTGACAGGCAAGCCAGCTCACGGCCGTTTCGCCGTCGGAATGGTTGTTTGTCCCAGAAACCGGCCTGCGCCGTCATAGGAAGAGTAGCCGATTTGGCGGCCTGTCGCGTCATATCGGAAAACAATTTTGCCAATGACACTCTGGTCTTTGGCGAAATGCGTTTCCTCAATCAGGTGATTGTCCCCATCGTAACGGTACTTGGCAAAAAAACGAAATTGCTCCTTCGGCCCGTAGACCTCGCCGCGAAGGAATCGTCCGCCTTCGTCCAAGTCATAGCGGATCTTCTCGCGCACTTTTCCATCCTTCCCCGTGGTCGTGGCAACCGATTTGTGACTGACGTTATCGGCTTCATAAACGGTGCGCGAACCGTCGGGGTTCAGACGGACACTGACCCGGACGGCATCACTGGGCGAGTCTGTCTGGCCGAATAGCCAAATCGGGGCCGCTAAAAGAAG
>QHNB01000312.1 GCA_003217965.1 Verrucomicrobiota bacterium
AGGTAAATAATCGAGCCAAAGAAAAGCAGACGCGCGTTGGCCAAAGTCCCGGCACGATGGAACCGCATTGCGATCATGTTAAACAATCCGCCGAGAACAAGTTCAGCCACCAGATAGATCGGCCCGGCGATTCCGATGAAAGCCGGTATCCCCGCAATCAGCAGGAGAAATATGCAGAACAGAACGGCCTGACTGCCGCTCCGCGCCCCCGTCTCATCGTCGCCTGAAAGCATGCGAAATCCCGCGCGCTCGTAATCGTGGCGGCACATCCAGGCGATGGCAAAGAAATGGGGCATCTGCCAGACAAACAGAATCGCGAACAAACTCCACGCCGCTAAATCGAGGTATCCGCGGGCCGCGGCCCAGCCGATCAAAGGCGGTATCGCGCCGGGAATCGCGCCGACCAGCGTGTTGGTCGTGGTGACCCGCTTCAGCGGCGTGTAGCCAAAAATATAGATTGCGACAGTTAGTGCGGTCAGAAGGGCCGCGAGAAAATTTGTCGTCACCGCGAGGTAAACGACACCGGCGGCGGCGAGGATGCCACCGAGAAGAAGAGCGCTCAGCGCTCCCATTCGGCCGGCCGGCACCGGTCGCTCGCGCGTGCGCTCCATCAACGCATCGAGATCGCGTTCCCACCATTGATTCAAAGCCGAGGCTCCGGCGGCGGCGAGAGCGCTCCCGAACAGCACATGAAGCAAGCCGGCCAGATCGATCGGACCGCGTGTCCCAAGATAGAAACCGACTGCGGTTGTGATGAGAACGAGAAGCGTCAGGCGCGTTTTTACTAACTGCGAAAGGTCGGACAAACGACTCGTCGGCAGAGCGCCGGGAAGATCGACTTCGTCACGCTCAAAACTGGCCGTTTTCACATCCTTACAGAAGCCAGGCTCGATCGGCGCGACGGCGGCATTTCGGTCGCAGTTTGTCGCTTTAGACAGAACGCACAAATCGCAATGCCCAAGCCAAACATCGTTGCGCCGACGGCAACATGCGCCGTCGCGATGTCGGCGGCTTTGTTACTCCAGATCGTCCAGGCTCCGAGCGCTAGTTGCAGAAAAATGCCGATGAGCCAAATGCCGGATAATTTCCGCAGTGGCGAAAACTTCTCCCGCGGTGCTGCGACAAAAAAGGCGATTACGCCGGCGGTGACAATGATCGCACCAAACCGATGGGCCATCTGGAGCCAAATTTGCTCAACCGTGACGTCGGACAAGCCGCGCGCATCGCGAATGGAATTGATTTTGGCAATGGCAGCAGAGCTCGTGTCCGGGATCCATTGACCGTAGGTAGCGGTCGTGGCAAGCGCGAGCGCGCGCAATTTTTGCGCATCTGCCAAGGCCAATGAATTTGCCCGTATCCAGGTCTGCGAAGTGACGAGCGCGATTACAACAAGTAAACCGAGAAACGCTTGCGCCAGACAAGCGTGGAAAATCCCGATCTCGTCTTTGAGCAAGGTCACGCGAATTCCGCCAAGCACTCCTTGCAAGATGACGGCGCCAACCGCTGCCAATCCGAGTAACTGTACCCAGCGCCGTGATTCCGTGCGCCAGAGCCAGCCGGCCAGGATGAGCGTGAGAAATCCGACGGTCGATGCGATCAACCGGTGAGTGTGCTCAAACAAAATTCCGCCGACCCATTTCGAAGCCGGAAACAGAAACATATTGTAGCCGAACGTGGTCGGCCAATCGGGCACGGCCAGACCAGCATTTTTGCTTGTGACCATCCCGCCGCTGCAAATTAGCAACAAAGTCGCGGCAACGGTGAACCAGGCGAAGCGATTGAGCCATCGGTTCGGATCGCCCGCGTGCGTGCGCATGCCGTCAGCCACGGCAGCCGATTTACCGGCCGCCTCTTTGTTCGTTACTACCACCGCCCGGCGGCGGAACTGTGCCGGGAGTGGGACCTGGCGGCGGTTCACCGGGAGGTCGCTGCGTGGGCGGCGGCGCCTGTTGCTGGCCAGAGAGTTCGGCCCGCTCCTTCAGCCATGCCTGGTAGTCCGCCGGTGAATCCACAACCAAGCTCCCTTTCATCCCATAATGACCAAGGCCACAAAGCTGTCCGCAGATTACCTCATAGGTGCCGGTTTTGATCGGCTTGAACCACATCGGAATGATCGAGCCGGGAATGGCATCTTGAGCGATGCGCATGTTCACCAGCGCGAAATTATGAATCACATCTTTCGATGAAAGTTCGATAATAACCGATCGATTTACCGGCACATGTAATTCGCCCAAAACAACGATGTCGTCTTTGCTGGCCGGATCATTCGGATCCAGCCCGAGCGGATTTGAATTTGTCACCAGATTCACATCCCGCCGGCCGAAGGTGCCGTCCGGACCGGGAAGATGAAAATTCCAGTTAAACTGCTGGCCAATGGCGTGGACCAGGATCGCGTCGGCCGTATCGGGAAACTGATTGACCCGCTTTGCCCAGAGCGGGACAGCGAATCCCACCAGCAGCACCGCTTCGATGAGGACGACCGCAAACTCCAGGTGCGTCGAGATTCCGCTTGTCACTCCTTCGTGATCAGCGACCGGATTACGGCCGCGCCGAAAACGAATCAGGACATAAATAAAAAACGCCGACCACCCGAAGAAAAGCGCCGCCATGAACCAATGGCAGAACTCTAGAATGTGATCAATCTGGTAGCCGTGTTCCGAGGCGTTCGGCGGCTGGCCGAGAAATTCATTGATCAGAGCCAGGCTATGCATACTGCGACAAATCTTCTTCCGCTAGCTCCTGATGCGGCTCGATCGGCATGCGGCTATGGCGCCACAGATGAAAACTGAATGCACCTAACCCACCCAAAACTGACATGACGATGAACATCAAGACCCAGATCGCGATCGCCATATGTTGCACGTTTGGTGGTGTTCCACCGGTCACACCGCGGTAATCGCCGAAACAGGTTGAACAGGCCAGCCCTTGCGAGAAGGACGTGAACAAAAGTCCAGGCGCGAGAAGCAAGATCTTTTTCATGTGATGATGCGAAGCCGCTTCATTTTCCGATAGAACCAAACGCCGTAGATAACAAGGGCGAGAGCAACTACAAAGGAGGCGATGGCGCCGCTACGATACACCGGTTCGCCGACGGTCAGATCCACCCAAATGCACCAGAAACCGGTTCCCAGCGCAAGCAGGGTCGAGAAAACGATGAAAACAATATGAAAACCCTTAAGTGACATTAGCGTACGACCGGATTATACCACGCAAGATAGGTCAGCCAAAACAGGCCAAGAACAAAGAACCCGGTGAAGATCAGAATCCGGTAGATCAACCGTTTCTCCGCTGAGAGATGCATGAAGATTGCCGCGACCAAACCAGCTTTGAACGTGGCAACAAGCAAGGCGACGGCGATGTTCGCCTTCATGGTGCCGAAATTCACGTAAGAGAGCGCAACCGTGATTGCGGTAAA
>QHNB01000046.1 GCA_003217965.1 Verrucomicrobiota bacterium
AGGTCTTGATAAAAGCTTTTTGGCGCAGATCCGCGAGCCACCGTTCCTGCACAGCTTGGGCTTCTTGCTGTTGCAATTTCTTCTCGATTTCTTCGCGCACCTCAGCGAAAGAGCGGGTTACGCCACCGCGTTTATCTTCAACTTTGAGGATGTAGTAGTTGCCACTCAATTCGATGATGTTGCTGATTTTTCCCGGAGGCAAATTGAACGCGATCTTCTCCAGCGGCGCGGCGAGTGTACCGCGGTCGACCCAGCCCCAATCCCCGCCCAGGTCACGGGTGCTATCTTCGGAATAAATCTGCGCCATCCGGTCAAATTCGGCGCCCTTGACTAGTTTGCTCAAAATTTCCTCCGCCATCGCTTTCTGCGAGGTCTGGTCGGGAGTGCGCGCCGGAACCATGATCAGACGCAGTTTGATTTGCTCTTTACTTGTAAATTCGTCGTGATGTATCCGGTAGTAATCCTGAATTTTGTTCGGTGAGATGGCTATTTTCCTTAGCTTCTCACTTACATTTTTCTGGCGCATGGCCTGCACGACCATCTTTTCCGTCTCGAGCTTCTTAAACTCGCCGAGAGTGTAGTTCTGTGCCTGCAGTGTCTTGATAAACGTGTTTCGATCGCCCCCGAAGTTCTCATCGATGATTTGACGCACGCGTTGATCCAGGAAAAAATCCGGAATTTGATACGATTCTTTCTTGAATGCCTGGATCATGAGCTGGCGATCGATCAGATCTTTGAGAGCAGCAGCGCGGGCTTCCTTGATTTTGGCGAGCAGTTCCGGGCCCTGATATTGTGAGCGGAGCAGTCTTTCCTTCGGCGCTGACAGGAGATGCACCTCAGAAAATGTAATGACAGCGTCATTCACCACGGCGGCAATGCCATCAATGACCTCCGGTCCGGCGGCGAGGGCGGCGCGGCACAGTGGAGACAACGGCAAAAGTGTTGCCCCCATTACAATCAAAATAAAGCGAGCCTTCATGGCAATTTTTCGAGCAGCCGGAGAATTTCCGAGTGATCTGTGCCTTTGCTGCTGCCAATTTAATCTGAGTTAGTGTGATCAGGTTTTCCACCGGGCCAGGAAAGATTCCAAAACGATCGCGCCATTCTTTAAGCAGTTCATCGAGCTGCTCCTGAGTAGTGACTTCGGCGAGCCGGCGATACGCCTGAATGCGCAGCGTGGTGTCGCCGACATATGTTCGCGGCAAAAAAGCCGAAACCTGGCTGTTAGAGCCGGCGCGAACGAACTCGGCCTCATTCGTCGCGACGAAGTCGAAGCGTAGATCAACTTCCAAACGCCAGCGCTTTTTCTGCCCTTTAATCTGAGCGACCGCCTGTTTGAGCAGCTGACAGTACAAATCAAATCCGACCGCCACGATGTGTCCGCTCTGGGCCGTTCCAAGAATGCTGCCAGCGCCGCGAATCTCGAGATCCCGCATGGCGATACGAAAACCAGCGCCGAGCGAACTGTATTGTTTGATCGCGTTAATGCGCTTCCGCGCTGCGCCGATCGTCATCATCTCGCGCGGGAGCAACAGATAAGCATAGGCCTTGTGCTCAGCGCGTCCGACCCGGCCGCGCAACTGATAGAGATCGGCCAGCCCAAACCGATCGGCGCGGTCAATAATAATGGTGTTGGCGTTGGGAATGTCGAGTCCGCTCTCGATGATCGTCGTACAAACAAGCACATCGATTCGTCCAGCTACGAAACGGTGCATCACGGTTTCGAGCTCATCCGATTCCATCTGGCCGTGGCCGAACTCTACCCGCGCAGTTGGGCAAAGCTCCGCGATCCGATCGCGTACCTTCTCGATTGATTGGACGCGATTGTGCAAAAAGAAGACCTGACCTTGCCGTTCGAGTTCGCGATTAATGGCGTCTCGAATGATCCGTTCATCGTAGGCGCACACCGCTGTCTCCACTGGCAAACGATTCTGCGGTGGCGTTTCGATGGTGGACATGTCTTTTACCCCGACAAGGGAAAGATAGAGCGTGCGCGGAATAGGCGTCGCTGAAAGCGTGAGTACGTCGACAAGTTTAAAAAGCTCCTTGAACTTTTCCTTATGCAAGACACCGAAGCGTTGTTCTTCGTCGATGACCACGAGGCCAAGATCCTTAAAAACGACATCTCCGGAAATGAGACGGTGGGTGCCGATGACAATGTCAACACCGCCTTCGCGCAGCAACTGGAGAATTTTCTTCTGCTCTGCTTGCGATCGAAACCGGCTCAGCATTTCGATGCGAACCGGGTAATCCAACATTCGCTGGCGGAAGGTTTCGAAATGCTGCTGTGCCAGAACAGTGGTCGGTGCCAGAACGGCGGTTTGTTTACCATCCATGACCGCTTTAAAGGCAGCGCGAATCGCGACTTCTGTTTTACCAAAGCCAACGTCGCCGCAAATGAGTCGATCCATTGGCCGCGGGCGCTCCATATCACTTTTGGTCTCGACGATTGCCTTGAATTGGTCCGGCGTTTCTCGGTAGGGAAACGAATGCTCGAACTCTGCCTGCCATTTTGAGTCTGGCGCAAAGGCATGTCCTGGATTGGTTTCGCGCGCCGCTTGGAGAGCGAGCATTTTTCCGGCATAGTCAAAGATTGACGCAGCGGCATTTCGCTTGGCCCGTGTCCATTTCGTATCGGCGAGCGAGCTGAGTGGTGGCGATTTTTTTCCAACGCCGACGTAACGGGAGACGAGATATGCCTGCTCCAGCGGAACATACAGCTTCGCTCCCTCGGCAAATTCGAGGGCGAGAGCCTCCTGATTGGCGCCGCCCCCTGTTGGCATTTCGGTGAGTTGCAGGAAACGGCCGATGCCATGTTCAAGATGAACGACGAGATCGCCTTCACTGAGCTCACTGAAATCGATCTGAGCGCGATTGCGGCGCTCGGCTCGTTGTAACCGTCTCCGGCCGTGGACGGGAAAACGGCCGATGAGTTCATTTGCGGAAAGGACGACGAGATTGGCCGCGGGAAAGCAAAAGCCACGGCTGAGCGTTCCTTCGATCAGAGCGACGCCGGCAAGCGCGTCAGGTGAGACAATTTCGCGAAAACGCTCAATTTCTCCCTCGGTTTGAAAATAAATGGCGACGCTGGCCTTTTGATTGCGCCATTCTTCCAAGCGCGAGGCAAATTGCGCCCGCTTCGCTTCGACGAGCATGAAATCGCCGACACCTAATTCGCCGACGTCGCATTCCTGAAAAGCCGTCTCAAAGTTTTCCGGCCCTTCTTCAATCCATCCTTCTGCGATTTGAATATCGGCCGTGGAATCCTCCTCTGGCTCGAGCTCGAGGGTGATATGGTGCACTCTAATATAATCATGGACACAGCCATCACTGTCGCCTAAGGAGCCGAGCAATACGGTGACGCGGTCGAGGGTGCGAACAGACGTTTGCGTGTCCACGTCGAATTCGCGTAGCGATTCGATCTCATCGCCGAAAAATTCTACGCGTGTCGGCAGTGAGGCTTGCCATGAAAAGATATCGACAATGCCGCCACGAACTGCGAACTGTCCGCGGGTAACGGCCTGGGTCGTGCGTTCGTAGCCCGCTTGGGACAGCGCACTCAATAGTTGTTCCATCTCCATCGCTTGTCCGCGGCGCAACTCCAGTGCGGCCGAGTTCAGAGAGCCACTTTTGGGAGCTGCTTGATCGAGTGCGAGACGGGTCGTGACGATCACAGCCGGAGCATTTCCTTTTTCGAGCTGCGTCAACAGGCCCAGACGTTCTGCCGCGATCTCCGGATCCGGCAGGATATTTTCGACGGCGGCGAACTCGGCTTCCGGCAAAAAAGCGGCCCGGGGAATCCAGTTGAGCAGACTTTCATAGAAAAGCTCTTGCGCTCGGACGTTCGGAGCAATCACCCAAATTATCTGGTGGACCTCTTGCGCGATGGCCGCGACAAGGAACGGCTGAGCGCTTTCGATGACATGCGAAAAGCGAGCCGGCGCTCCCGCCGGTCCAAGGTGCTTGAGTTTGGCAGCGATAGGAGGCGATTTCGCGACGAGCGTCAGGATCTCGTCGTGGCCGGCCATGCCGAAGTCTTGATGAAGTTGCGCTAGCTGCAATGCTTCGTGCTGCAGCGGTTTTCTCGCGTTCGCACTAACGGGACAAATGGGCTAGTTCGCCGGATGCAGATGTATCGAGACGACAACGCTTTATTTCGTAATTGTCACCGGCGTGCCGATCGAAATCGATTTAAAGAAATTCTCAGCCATGAATTCCGGCATCCGGATGCAACCATGTGAGGCGGGATACCCCGGGAGATAACCGGCGTGCATTCCAACCCCGTCAACGATGCGCATGAAGTAGGGCATGGGAGCGCCTTTGAAATGTGTCCCGGGTGGCTTGGGATCTTTTCCAAGTTCGACATTTGCCTTCACCACATTGTCAGCGTCATCGACATAGTCCCCGTATTTGCTGGATACGTGGTTCAGATCCTTTTGCACAATGGAGAAACGGCCGCTTGGCGTATTCAATCCTTCACGCCCAGTAGACAGCTGCGAAATGCCGACCAGTTGGCCGCTCTTGTAGAAATACGCGCGTTGCTCGCCTAAACTAATCTTTACAGTTGGCTTGCCCGCCGAAGCATCGCCATCCCAGTAGGAAACGTTGTCCTGCGGCGCTCCGGTTGAAACTGGACCGGGACCGTAAACCCCACCCAAATACTGGGTTTGATAAGCTTCCTGCGATTCACAGCCAATCAGGGCAATCGAAAAGGCGGCAGCTCCAAACAGGGGAAGAGCTCGCTTGGCGCTAAATTTCATGGTTGGGCAAGGACGTTCACCGTCGATTCTTCAAAGTCAAGGAAGCGGCTAAGAAGCAGGATTCGGACACGCAACGATATTGTCCGGCTTGAATTTTGCTTCCGAAGCATCTACTTGCGACTGATCAATCAAACTATGCCGACTTATGAATATGCCTGCGAAAAATGCGGGCAAAATTTTGAGGCATTTCAATCGATGCGAGACGAGCCGTTCCGAGAGTGCCCGAAGGAGCTTTGCCGACTGAAAAAATGGGGCCATGGCAAAGTGAAACGGCTGCTTGGCACGGGTGCTGGAATCCTTTTCCGAGGATCCGGCTTCTACATCACTGATTATCGGAGCAACTCGTATCGGGAGGCGGCGAAGAAGGAATCTCCTCCTCCTTCTACCGACAAACCGAAAACGGAAACCAAGGCCGAATCGAAACCAGCCGCCGCTAAATCGGAGAAAAAGGAATGACCGCAGCAACAACCATCAGTCTAACCTGTCCTGAATGCCGGCATGAAAATGAAGTCGAGCGAATCTATTGCCATTCCTGTGGAGCTCGTCTCGATCGCTCGGCGTTGTCTGCACGCAAAATGCCTCAAACGGAGGCGCCGGAGGAGATTCAAAGGCGCGTGCAGCAGATGTTTAATCAGCGGAAAGCGAGAATCCGCTCTTTATTACTACAAGCTCTGAAACTGACGTTGGCAGCGGGAGTTACTGCGATTGTAGTGGAAATACTGATCCCGCCGGAGGTGCCCCCAAAGAAAAAATCCGACAATTTTCCCCCGCAGATCAACATGGATCTCGAAACGATGATCCAGTATCACCGGCCACCATTCCTGCGCTATGACGAGGAGGGCGTAAACGGATTTGTTGCGAACACCTTAAGGACCAAAAAAGAAAAACTTAATCATCCGCTCGTTGATTTTAGTCGCGCGATCGTCCGCTTCAGTGATGGCAGCTGCGGTTTAACGGTGGAACGTTCGATCTTCGGCTATTCCATCTACACTACCGGCATTTATGCGGTGGAGCTGCGCGACGGGAAGTTAAGCAGCTCCGCCCGCGGCGGCTCAATCGGCCGGCTCCAAATCCACCCGCAATTGATGAAATATGCCGGTTTTCTCTTTGCTGATCTAGTTGCAGCGATGCAACGGGAAGCTAAGCAGCTATCACGAATCAGCTCGATCGAGTTCCACGATAAAGAAGTGATCTTTGCCGCACCGCGGTAAAAAAATCGCCAGCGGGCCACTTTCGCTACCACCCGCCGGCACCCCGAACCTCAATTTTTCAGGCAAGCCCCATCCTAGCCAACAGACGACCATCAATTCGTCCATCAACCGGCAATCCGTGCCTGTATTCGTAGGCTCGGATTGCATAGCGGGTGCGCGGGCCCATCACGCCGTCGATCGGACCTGCGTAGTAACCAGCGCGGGCTAGCCGAGCTTGGACACGCGCAACAAGTGATCGGTTATATCCTCGATACACCGTGCGGTTGTAGTAGTAGGGATCGGCCGGGTAGTAGCTGTTATATCCGTACCCGTAACCGTAATTATACGGGCTATAGCCGGAGGCGTAAGGGTAGCCACCGTAATACCCCGGAAAGCCGCCATAATATCCGCTATAGAACGGTGCCCCAAACCCGAAGCCAACGCTCCATGACGTGCGGCTGTCACGATAATGATTTCTCCAATGTTTGCCGGTGCTGGCGACGATCGGTCTCCCGTCGGACGTTGTTCCGACCACGCGCGTTTTCGCGATCGCCGGCATCGCCAGCGAAAGCGATGCGAGAGCACTCAGTATTAACAATTTTGCTTTCATAAGCCTCGATCATTTAGACGAGGCCAGTCGCGATTCTTTCAAACTTTTCCGCAAAAATGAGGATCAAGAATCGGTACGCGCGATTCCGGGGCGATTCCAGACTGTTGCCGGTCCCAACGCCGAACAACGTCCGATTTGCGTTTAGGCCCGGCGCCGCCGGCGATTTTGCCGGGGAGCTTATCACCTCTGCCTATTCTTACTTAATGCAAAACGCGCAAGTGCTGCACAAGCCCGCGAATACTCAAGAGATCCCCATCGTCGCGAGAAGACGCGGATCAATTCGGCCGTCCGCCGGTAATCCGTGGATGCGTTCATAAACGCGGATGGCGTATCGGGTGCGATCTCCGAGCACGCCATCAATGGGACCGCGATAAATGCCGGCCTTAGCCAGTCGCTGCTGGACTCGCACAATCAGAGCAGCATCGCGGCCGCCCCAGGCGCGACCCCGGTAAACATTGCTGGAATAGCCTCCATCCTGGTATCCACCGTACTGGTAGTCGGCTCCGTAATATCCACCATATGGATATCCGCCGTAAGGGTAAGGGCCGTATGGATCGTATCCCGGGTAGGGATAATATCCGCCAAAGTACCCCGGGTAGAAGCCACCATAGAACGGAAAACCGAACCCAATAGCGAAATTCCATCCCGTTCCCCGGTAAAACTCCTCAGCCGAGGCGTTGCTGCGCTTCGCCTGACAAATTTACACGATTTTTTCCTAATAAGTCACGCTCGAAATTTTCCCCCAGAATGCCTATTCTTGGCCGATTGTGAGATTCTCTAGCTTGGCCTTCCTCCGTCTGATCGGCGTCATGCTAATGATTGAAGGCGCCGGTAGCGTTTCGGGAGTGCCTTTCGAACGCACTGTAAGCAGCTCGCGCCAATTTATCGTGTTTGGTGGCGATGCGCGTCTGCGTGGTACCATCGCTGATCTCGCTGAGCGCTCGAAATCGGATGTGCTCTCCCTCTTGCAAACGGGTGACAACTGGTTAGTTCCGATTTTGTTAAATATTGAACAACCGCAGGCGAATCTGCCGGAAATTCCTCCGGCAGCGCTAAACTTCAGTCAAACCGGCTCCGGGCTAAAAATCCAATTAGATCTTTTGTTCACGCCTGAGATCGACCCAGCGATGGTGGAGCGTGAGCTAGTACGCGCGATTTTGCTCGAGATCGCATACCGCGGATCACCTTTGTTGCCAGCAGGTGTTTCCTATGTTCCGCCGCCCGACTGGCTCATCAATGGGATTCTTACTTTGCACGACGAATCACCGGCGGCACTTGCCGCCCTTGAGAGCCTCGTCGCTCATCCGATACCATTGAAGGATTTTCTTGCCCAGCGACCGGAGCTCCTCGATTCACAATCGGGAAGCCTTTATCGAGCATACGCGCGCTCTCTGCTAAATATTCTCACGCAACACGCCGGGGGTCGGGCACAGTTGCAGCATTACATCACCGATCTGCCGCGCGCGTCGTCCGATCCGCTAGCCGACCTACAGGCCCATTTCCCATGGCTTGGAAACGAGGAGAAAGAGACCGAGCAAATTTGGAACACGCTAGTCACGCGTCTCGGGAACGAACAAAGTTCTCTGCTGACTACATTCTCCAACACTTCGCAACAATTGGATGAATTCCTCCAGGCCAAGGTGGCGAAGGACCGCGCCGGTAAAAATGCTTTGACACTCGATGCGGCCCTCCGCGTGGGACATCCGCAGGTCGATGTCCCTGCGGCGCGTGAAGTGGCCCAGCGTTTGATGTTCCTCGCCGCCCGCGCCCACCCCCTACTGCGTCCAATCGTCCTCGATTATCAGTTGATGGCGCAATCTTTGGCGAAAAAAAAGTGGCATGGTCTATCCAGGCGAGCAGCCGCGACCGTGCAGCTGCGGGAGCGCGTGTCTTTCCGGATGCGGGAAGCCGACGACTTCATGAATTGGTTCGAAGCAACGCAAGCGAGCACGTCGAGCGGCGATTTTCGAGACTACCTCCGGGCGGCGCGAACGACTGAGGACGTTGCTCGACGCCATGATGCGATCTCGGTTTATCTCGACGCCGTGGAACTGCAGTTCCAATAGATCCGCTGATTTTAGCGGATACAGCCCGCAATTTCAGGGCGCGATTTGCTCAGCGGAAACTTGCCCGTTATCGTGCCCCTGCGTTCAAGAGCGCATTTAGCAATGCAGAAAATTGGCTTCACTGAAGCACTCGATTCCATCGTGGCAGCTGATCCCCGTTATCAGCGCGACGCCTACATTTTCCTGCGCGATGCACTCGATTATACGAC
>QHNB01000047.1 GCA_003217965.1 Verrucomicrobiota bacterium
AGCCAGTCCGGCAGGAATAGCATAGAGTAATCCACGTTGCGTGACAAACATGGTCAAAGCGATGCTCTTCCACGAAATAGTCGGGGTATCTTGATAGGCGAGGAATTTCCACGTCTGGAAGAATTCATAGCCAGCCACTCCACCATTGAAGAGGAAACCGGCGATGCCGAAAGCGCCACTCCAGCGATAGAAGGCATAGAAAGTTGCGATCGAAGCAATTAGGCCAGTGGCGGCAAGTTGATGACGCAAGTCGAAACCCAGGTTGGCAAACAAAGCATTGAACAAGTCCATTCCGGCCGGGTACCGAAGCTTGCTGAAAACATAAAGCGGACTATCCGGCCATAGCCTTACTCCATTGGCAAAGTTTCGGATGTAGGCGACGTGGAGACCCAGATCGCCAAGATTATGCGGCGATTGAATACGCATCGCATCCCCGTCGTAGTAGAGAAGCCAGCAGAAGGATCGGAAGGCGAACATCCCAAAAATAACGCCGAGCGCCCAAAGCCAGATCGAGCGGTATCTGGTGAACTGGTTGGCTCTGTCCCGCGTCTGATCGCTCGCGCCGGAGCCTGACGGCATGGACATGAATGCGGTCACTCCAGCAACGGCGCCCGACAGGAGTGAAATAAGCGATACCAGTTCATCAAGACCACCAGCAATCATTCCCAGTAGCAGAGCGACCACAGAGGAGACGGCGACATAGATCAGACCGGCAGATAGTAGACGCATCGGAAAATTGACTAATGCGCTCCGACAAAATCGGGCGCCTTGCCGGGAAAGAAATTCTTGAAGAGACTGGCCCGGAAATACAGCTTCGAAGGATCCTGATACGGCCGGATCGTCAACGGCTCGGTAAAGTAGCTATCATGGAGCTTCGACTCAACCTCGGCCACCTTGTCCTCTTGCACGAGAAGAAAATCAGCATCCATCGTGGGAGGATAACTAGCATGCTCGTAATAACCAATCCGCGGAAAATCATCTAGGATCCAAGGTAAAGGGTAAGGGCTGGCACGGATAATATGTCCGGTTATGTGATAGTACTTGGGATCGGCATCGGCTAGCTCGAGCAGTGGCGTGGTCAGTTTGTAAATATCGTTGTAGGTTTGAACGTAAACGTAAGGCTCAGACCAGAAGAAATCGGCAACATTTGTTGCTAGCGTTTTTTCCGGATTCCAGCCAAAATCGGCAAAGGTGCTACAGCGAAAATAGTTGAGCGAAATTGCCCATCCAAGAGACGTGGTTAATGTCAGGGCGGCTATCGCCAGCGAAGTGGTCAACCATCTCTTGGGCACGATCAAAATAAAGCTGCCAAAGATAAATATGAGGGGCCAAATAATGCTGATGACGCACCAGGGCGTTTTATAGTGGACAATGCTGTAGGCGAAAAAGATGCCAAACCCGGTTATGGCAAGGTAGCGCAAGCTGATATTGCGGAATAATTGGCAAAATCCGCATAGCACCAGACCGACACAGACCGGCCATTCATAGCGCCCGATAAGAATGAGCCAATAATAAAACGGCTTTTCGTGACCATTGCCGTTGCGACCGGTCTTAAACCAGACGTGAAAGGTCTGATACAAACCTTTGATGCCGCTCCAATGAAAGAATGTTCCAGAATAGAAGAAGATGATCGCGCCGACCCCCACCAGGCAAACCATCGCCAGATCAATGCTGGTCCATTTCCGTTTCATTGGCTCAGGATTCTCGACCGGCCAAATCCGCATCGAGATAAACAAGAGCGGTAGTGCAATCAACGCGCAGCCAAGGTGGATGATATAGGTTTCTTTAGTCAGAATCATCCCCGCTATTCCGATGCCGGTGTACCAGAGGTAGTCAACGGTTCCGTGCAGCCAAAGCCCGAGCAATCCGATCATGAACATCATGGAAAACAGCAAAAGCCAGACCTCATGGATCGAGTAGCGCCCGTAGAAGATAAACGCAGGCGACACCGCCATGGCGAGCGCGGCTAAACGGGCAACACTGCGCGGCAAGACGCGATCAAATCTCATTGCCAACCAGACGCAAGCAATGCTCACGAGCACGACTGGCAGCCGGAGGGCCCACAGATTTCGGCCGAGTAGGTTCTGAGATAGAAAAAGAACGTAGAAATGAAGCGGTCCATGATAATTCGTCGGGTCATATTTGTAGAAGCCATTCTTTAACATTTGATCAACGAACCAGCCGTTAATTCCTTCGTCGAAGTGTGGCGGCTTGATTCCAAGCAGGAAAAACCGAAGCGCCGTCGCAAGCAGAAGGATTGTCCAAAACATCCAGTCGCTCTCCAGCGCGCGAAAAAGGCGAGGCGCCAAGCTATCCTGGGCCGAGAAAAAATCCGCTCGCGCCTCTTTGCCAGCGCTGCTAGTACGCGCAGGGATGCGCATTTTAGTGACGGGCGGCTGCGGCTTCATTGGGAGCAACTTTATTCGCTACATTCTGGAACATTACAAGCCGGCTTACGTAACCAACGTCGATGTACTCACCTATGCCGGCAATCTGGCGAATCTCGCAGGTGTAGCGGAGGAGCATGGCGATCGTTACGAATTCTTCAAAGCGGATATCGCGAATGCCGATCAAATGGATGCCTTGATGACCGAACATCAATTCTATGCCGTCATTAATTTCGCCGCCGAATCGCACGTCGATCGCAGCATCAATTCCCCGCAGAATTTCATCCACACCAATGTCATCGGCACGAGCGTGTTGCTCGATGCAGCGCGACGGCATGGCGTGCAGCGTTTTGTTCAGATCTCGACCGACGAAGTGTATGGATCACTCGGACCAGCTGGGAAGTTTACGGAACAGTCACCGCTCGAACCAAGTTCACCCTACTCAGCAAGTAAAGCCGGCGCCGACCTCCTGGCGTTGGCTTGTTTCAAAACCTTCGGCCAGGATGTCGTGATTACGCGTTGCTCGAACAATTACGGCCCCTATCAATTCCCCGAAAAACTGATACCCCTCATGATCATCAAGGCCCTCCGCAATGAACCGCTCCCGGTATATGGCGATGGCATGAACGTGCGCGATTGGATTCACGTTCGTGATCACTGCGCCGGCGTCGTCGCAGCCTTGTTCGAAGGAAAAGCTGGTACGGTCTATAATTTCGGCGGCGATAGCGAATTGCCGAACCTTGAAGTGGTTAAATTCATTTTGGATAAGCTAGGAAAACCACACAACCTGATCTCCTTCGTCACTGATCGGCTAGGGCATGATCGGCGTTATGCCATTGATTCCAGCTTCGCCAAGCGCGAGCTGAACTGGCATCCCCGCCGCAACGCTCGGGATGGGATCTCTGAAACAATCGATTGGTATCTTCAAAACCAGGGATGGTGGCAGGAATTGCTTGAGCGTGCCGGCCGATACTGAAACGGTGCGTCTCGAGGCGGCTGGCACTAAATGCGCATCGTAATCATTGGGACAGGCGGGCGATTGGGTGCCGCACTCGCACGCGACTATGCAACCACCTTCGATGTTCGCGCTTACACCCGTGCCGACCTTGATCTTACTGACTTGGATCGTACTCGCGAGTTACTCCGCCCACTCGACTTTGATTTGCTAATCAATTCAGCTGCGCTCACCCATGTCGACTATTGCGAAGATCACCGTGACGAAGCTTTTATGATCAACGCCGAAGCGCCGCAAGTATTGGCCGAGTTATGCCAGGAGAAGAATGCGAAGCTAATTCAGATTAGCACGGACTATGTCTTCGACGGTAAGAGCCCTATTCCGTATCGGGAGGAGGATGAGGTGATTCCTCTGAGTGTTTACGGTGAATCAAAGCGCGAAGGCGAGTTGCGTGTTCTTAGCGCTTCAGCGCAATATCTGGTCGTGCGGATTTCATGGGTTTTTGGTCCGGATCGGCCGAGTTTCGTTGACCAAGTTATTCAGCGCGCGCGCAAGACGAAGCAGGTCGCGGCCGTGGCGGACAAATTTTCCACGCCGACCTATACCTTGGATCTGGCTCAGTGGCTTCAAACGGCTTGGAAAAAGGATCTGAGCGGTTTATTACATTTAACCAACGGTGGTGAGTGCAGCTGGCAGCAATACGCGCAGTATGCAATTGATTGTTGCTATCACTACGGTCTGGCTTTACAGGCGAAGCGGGTGGAGGAGTTAAAGTTGAGCGACATGAAAAATTTCATCGCGCAACGGCCGGTCTATACTGTTTTGTCGACCGCTCGCTTTACGCGTCAAACTGGGGTAAAGCCAAGGAATTGGCGCGAAGCTGTTGCCGAATATATTAAAACTTATGTGATCAAAGATGAAAATTAAGAGCCTGGAACTTCTCGTGATTTTGTCGGTGCTTGCCTTGGCGGATACCTGCCGCGCTGGACTTCAATGGGAACAAACGCAGATCGAACTCCACCCCGCGCCTGGCGCTGCGACCGCGGTCGGAAGCTTCAAATACAAGAACACGGGCAGCAACGTCATTCACTTCAAGTCCATCACGACCTCATGCGGTTGCACGACCGCGGCGCGGAAGAAGGACGACGTTGCACCGGGTGAAACTGGGGAAATCACAGCGACGTTCAAGGTTGGCGCGAGTACGGGCGTGCAACAGAAAACAGTGCGAGTCGAGACGGACGATGCGGCCACTCCGGTGACCATCCTCGCATTGCGAGCAGTCATCCCGCAGATGCTTGAGCTGCGTCCCAGCTTCGTTTATTGGGAAAACAGTGAACCAGCTAAGCCGAAGACAATTATGGTCAAGGCGGCGAAGGAACTACGTGCAACAAGCTTAAAGGTTAGTAGTTCGAGTAACGAGTTCGTCACTTCAGTTAGTTCGGCTGGGCAAAACGAATTTAAAATCGAAGTGCAGCCGCACGATACTTCGCATCCAGTTTCGGCCGTCTTGACGGTTCAGCCGGACAATGGCGGCAAGCCGGCTTATGCAACTGCGCGAGTAGTTAACCCGACGATCAGCGCCCAATAGCGGTGCCTAGGGGCCTCGTCCGAGAGATTTTGCTTCTACTCTGTCTCGCGCTCTTGCCCGCGCTCGGTCAGGCCGTCTATTTTCGTGATCGAATCTCCTGGAGACAGCCGGCCAAGCAAGACGAGATCACGGTTTCGCAGGCACGGAATCTGACCGGGCCTGTGATGTGGCTCGACGCTCGACCAGAGGAGGAATTTGCTGCCGGTCACATTCCCGGTGCGAAACTACTCAATGCCGAACACTGGGATAATTTGCTTCCGCAAGTATTGAACGCCTGGACACCAGATCAAAAGCTGATCGTCTATTGCAGCAAACAGAGTTGCGACGCAAGTCATGAAGTAGCACGGCGCCTGCGGGAGGAAGCGAACCTGAAGAACGTGTTCGTCCTAGCAGGTGGTTGGGAAGCCTGGCAGGAATCGGCCAAATGATAAATAGTAAGCTCGCTACTTGGGCAGTTCGCCTGCTTCGTTTAGTTATCGGCGCTACGTTCATCTATGCCGGAGTAGTAAAGGCGTTATCGCCGATTCGGTTCACAAACGATATCCACAACTATCGTCTTCTACCGTGGTCGATGGCTGTCGCGCTTGCTTTCTATTTACCCTGGCTAGAAATCGTCAGCGGCCTTGCCGTGCTCTTGGATCGTTTTCATCGCGCCGCCGTCGCCATCCTGGCTCTGCTAACCATAATTTTCATCATCGCATCCGCCGTTGCTCGAATCCGTGGGATCGATATTAGCTGCGGCTGCTTTGGTCATCTGAGCAATCATCTCAGTTTTGCCTGGCATCTCGGCCTAGATACCGTACTGCTCGCCTTATTATTTGCGCTTTGGCGATCGAAGCATTTGCGACGAGCGATTACGGTATAAGGAACGATTTGAAGCCCTTCTCGCCCTTACCCGCATCTTCCGAGAGCTAAAGATCGCTGAAAGCGTCGTGTTTTTCGATCGTGCCGAAGCTACCTTGCTGTTGAATGAGCTTTGCCACCAGTGCGGTCCAGCCAGTCTGATGAGAGGCGCCAAGGCCGGCTCCGTTATCGCCGTCGAAATACTCGTGGAACCAGCACCAGTCCGCATCGGTTGCGTTAAAAGCGCCGAGCGAAGCGCGAAGACACGGTCGCTCACCGCGTTCATCGCGCAGAAATAGCTTAATCAATCTGTTTGATAGCTCATTCGCAATTTCCCTGAGAGTGGCGTAACTGCCCGAGCCGGTCGGGCACTCGACCTTGAAATCATCCCCGTAATAATGGTGAAACTTCTGCAGTGATTCGATCAATAGATAGTTGATCGGGAACCAGATAGGACCGCGCCAATTCGAGTTGCCACCGAACAATCCCGTCTGCGATTCAGCACGTTCATAACTCACGATATAGGCAGGTCCATGACATTCCAGAACGTAAGGATGTTCCTGGTGATACTTGCTCATTGACCGGATGCCATAGTCGCTCAGAAACTCATTCGGCTCGAGCATTCGACGCAGAAGACACTTCATTCGGTGACCGCGCGTCAACGCGATGAGGCGTCGTTCGCCCAATCCCGGTTCTTGCCAGCGCGAAATCAGCCCGGCCAGCTCCGGCTTGTTGGTGAGAATCCATTCCAATCGCTTCTTAAACTCTGGCATGGCATTGAGTAGCTCCGGTTCGATGGTCTCGACTGCAATTAACGGCAGTAAACCGACCAGGGACCGGACCCGCAGGGGAAAATGTCGAGCATCCGGTAAGTGCAACATGTCGTAGAAGAACTCGTCGGTTTCATCCCATAATCCGATCCCATCGCCGCCCATGTTATTCATTGCCGCGGCAATCCCGAGGAAATGTTCGAAGAACTTGATGGCGATGTTTTCGTAAACGGGGTTCTTCCGCGCCAGTTCCAGTGCGATCCCCATCAGATTCAGACAAAACATCCCCATCCAGCTGGTGGCGTCACTTTGTTCGAGATGACCGCCACCCGGAAGCGAGGCGCTCCGATCGAAAACGCCGATATTATCGAGTCCGAGAAAGCCGCCCTGGAAGATGTTTCTACCTCCAGAATCTTTGCGGTTAACCCACCAGGTAAAGTTGAGCAGAAGCTTGTGGAAGATAGTTTCCAAGAAGGGGCGATCGCCTTTGCCCGTACTCTTCTCCTCGATTTTGTAAACACGCCACGTAGCCCAAGCTAAAACGGGCGGATTGACATCCCCGAAATTCCATTCATAGGCCGGGACATCGCCGTTGGGATGCTGGTACCACTCACGGACGACTCGCTCGAGCTGGCGCTTAGCAAATCGGCTATCAATCAGAGCGAACGGAATACAATGAAAGGCAAGATCCCACGAGGCATACCAGGGATACTCCCAATTGTCCGGCATCGACATCACCCGTTCGTTGTAGAGATGGCGCCAGTCCGAATTGCGGCCGATTTTGCGAATCTCCGGCGGCGGTGGTTGGGCTGGATCGCCATCCAACCATTCTTCGACGATGTAATAATAGAATTGCTTGTTCCAAAGGAGACCGGCGAAGGCTTGCCTTTCAATGGCCCTCTGTTCTTTGCTCAGACAAGCTGGCGCAAGGGCATCATAGAATTCATCCGCCTCCCTTCGACGCAAAACGATCGTTTCGTCAAACCGATCAAAAGGCGCCGCGCTACGATTAGTAGGAGCCTTTCGTAGTCGCAGGCGAATCTCCCGTGCTGATCCTCTTGGAATCTGGAATTGGTAAAGCGCGGCCGCCTTTGTCCCGGTCTGATCGGGTTGGATAGCGGAGCGGTCGCCATTGATGACGTATTCATGAAACGCGTCTTTGACATATCGCGGGGAATTCGGGACGCCAAAGAGCCGCTGCGTATTTGTTTCGTTTTCCGTGAAAAGAAGTTCGACTGCTCCCTGACAATGCAGCTGATACTCTCCTAAAACGTGATGACTTGCTTCAACGGCGAGCACAGGGCCCGCGGTTGAAGATGCGAGCGTGGATGAGAATGTCTTCGGTCGCCACTTTTGCATACGCGATCTCGATATCGAAAAAACGGTTATCGCGAAATATCCCAGTGTCCCATAGCTCCAATTCTCGCTCCCATTTTGGGCGGCCGATATTCTCTCTTACTAGTTCCTCGTAAGGAAAGCGCGCTTGTGGATATCGATAGAGCATTCGCATGTAGGAATGCGACGGCGTGTTGTCGAGATACCAATAGATTTCTTTGACATCCTCACCATGATTGCCTTCATGGCCGCCGAGTCCAAAAAGCCGCTCTTTTAGAATTGGGTCATGCCCGTTCCAAAAGGCCCAGGCGAAACAAAGGCGTTGCTTGGCATCGGAAATTCCGGCCAAACCATCTTCTCCCCAGCGATAAGCCCGCGAGCGGGCATGATCGTGTGGGAAATAGCTCCAAGCGTCGCCATCCGTGCTATAATCTTCCCGGACCGTTCCCCACTGGCGTCCGCTCACATACGGTCCCCAGAAGCGCCAGGGTTGTTCGTCTCCGGCGTTTTCCTCTATTCGTGACAGCTCCGCATTCATCCCTGGTGTCGACGCACCTCTATAAAAAGCAACGCGCAATGTGCCGGTCATTGAACGCGTCGCTTTTTGTTTGAGGTTTAGGTTTCAGTCTCAATCCAGGGTCTGCCGATAACGTTTGATGCCAATGGTTAGAACGATGAAAGCAAAGAGCGCGATCTGCCAAAGCTGGAGCGTGACATCGATGACGCCGTTCCCTTTCAAAAGAATGCCTCGGACGATGCGCAGAAAATGAGTAAGGGGGAAAACTTCGCCGACCATTTGGGCCCAACGCGGCATGCCGCGAAAGGGAAACATGAAACCGGAGAGCAAGATCGACGGGAGAAAAACAAAGAACGCCATCTGCACTGCTTGCAGTTGGTTTTTCGCGATCGTGGAAAACGTTATGCCCATGGCGAGGTTCGCGACAATGAAGACGAAGGCGACCCCCAAGAGAAGCAGGATGCTTCCCTGCATGGGCACCTGAAAGAGAAAGTGCGCCGCGATCAGAATGACCGAGACCTGGATGTAGCCGACTAAAATATAGGGGACGATTTTGCCGATGAGCACTTCGCTCGGACGCGTCGGCATCGAGAGAAGATTTTCCATCGTCCCGCGTTCACGTTCGCGAGTGATGGCCAGACCGGTGATCATCACCATCGTCATCGTTAGGATCACGCCCATGAGACCAGGCACGATGTTGTATTGGGTAACAACTTCAGGGTTGTAAAGCGCGTGAACGCGCAGATCGACCGGACCGTTCGTCGCGGCGAGCGGCCCCAGCATTCCCTTCCAATCATTTTGGAACGCCGTATCCAAAATCGGGCCTAACGAGCCGAGCGCGATTCCAGTTGCAGCCGGATCGGTTGCGTCTGCCTCGACTAACAGCGCCGGCCGATCGCCGCGCAAAAGATCGCGGCTGAAATTTTGCGGAATGTTGATGACAAACTGCACTTGACCGCGGGCGAGCAGGTCGTGACCCTCCTCCTCGGTTTTTACCTCGCGCACAAAATCGAAATAAGTGCTGTTTTTCATCGCGTAGAGTAGCGTCCGTCCCTGCGCACCCTGGTCCGCGAGAAGCACCGCCGCGGGCAGATGCCGCGGATCGGAATTGATCGCGTAACCGAACAATGTGAGTTGAATCAGCGGAATGCCGAGCATCAT
>QHNB01000048.1 GCA_003217965.1 Verrucomicrobiota bacterium
TTCTAACGCTTGGAATTTATGTTGAAGTGCTAAATCGCTGGTTTGGAGATATTGACGGCGTTTTCGCTCGCGGAATGATTCTTTATCCGGATCGCCAGGGCTACAATGTGATCATACCCGACGCCCTCTCAATCTTATGCCGTTTCGCGAACGGCGCCGAAGGCGCGCTCGAATTCAGCGGAATCCACGCCCACGCCACCGGCGACCGCATGGAAGTTTATGGTTCGGCTGGGACTTTAGTTTATGATTTTACAGCCGACACCATTCATGCCGCGCGCTTGGGCGATCGCGCCCTGCACGAGGTGGAAATTCCGAGGGAACTGGCCCGGGAATGGTCGGTCGAAGATGATTTCCTGAACGCGGTAAAATCGGGCGGCGAACTGCGGCCGCATCCCTCATTTGAGGACGGCGTTCGTTACATGCGGGTGGTCCAGGCGGTAGCAGATTCTCGCGCCCGTAACGAGTGGGTTTCGATCAAGAGCTAGCGAGTTCCATCACAACAGCGTGCCGCGAAGAATGAACAGCGCCACGTTGAAATAGATAACTAGTCCGGTCACATCGACGAGCGTCGCCACAAAAGGCGCGGATGATGCCGCTGGATCGAGACCACAACGACGCAATAAGAAAGGAAGCATCGCGCCGCTCAGCGTCCCCCACAGGACCACTCCCACAAGCGCGGCGCCGACCGTGAAAGCGACCAGCCAGTGGTACGTGCCGTAGTCAAAAATGTGCAAGTATTGCCATAGCGTGATGCGGAAAAACCCAATGGTTCCAAGAATGAGCCCGAGGGAAAAACCCGAGAGTAATTCCTTTCGGACAACGCGAAACCAATCCCGCAACCGCAATTCGCCCAGAGCCATGGCGCGGATCACGAGCGTCGTCGCCTGCGACCCGGAATTGCCGCCACTGGAGATGATCAGGGGCAAAAACATCGCAAGGATCGCTGCCCTTTCTATCTCGCTGTTGTAACCCTGCATGGCGGTAGCGGTCAGCATTTCACCGAGAAATAGAATGATCAGCCAGGTAGCTCGTTTCTTTACCATTCGAAGGAACGGAATTGTCGTGTAGGGCTCGTCCAGCGCTTCCATGCCGCCGAGTTTCTGGATGTCTTCGGTGGCTTCCTCCTCCGCGACATCGAGCATGTCATCGCTTGTCACAATTCCGACAAGCACGTTGTTGGAATCCACCACCGGCAAGGCGACGCGGTCGTACTTGCGGAAAGCGTTCAGCGCTTCTTCCTGCGAATCATTCACTTTGAGAGCGACAAATGTCCGGTCGCGAATGTCGCTCACCTTTGTGCTCAAGGGCGTGAGCAGGAACGCCCGAATCCGTAAGTCGTCGATCAGTTTGCCGCGCTCGTCCACCACGTAAATGACATTGAGCGTTTCACTGTCTCGCCCATGTTCGCGGACGTAATCGAGCACCTCCTTGACCGTCCAATCTTCATGAACCGCGACGAAGTCCGGGGTCATTAAACGGCCAACACTCCCCTCCGGATAACCGAGTAGCGACCGGGCAACTTTCCGTTCCTCCGGAGTCAGCAGCTGGATCAACTGCCGGGCTGCGGCACTGGGCAATTCCTCCAACAACGCCGTCCGGTCGTCGGGCGACATTTCATTCAAAATGGCAACAACCTGCTCATGCGCCATCGCGCGCAGAAGTTGTTGTTGCGCGTCGATGTCCAGGTACTCAAAAACATCAGCCGCCAGCGCAGCCGGCAGGACCCGGAAAATGACGACCTGATCATCCTCCGGCATATCGAGTATGACTTCGGCGACATCGGCTGGCGGCCAATCGGCAAAAAGCTCGCGTAGTCCGGTGAAGTCACGGGCCCTGATCAGACTTTGGATTTCTGGAATAAGGATTTTGCCGACCATAACGAGCTAATCCGGTTTGTGTTTGCGCAAGAGCCGGACGTTTCTAGCACTGCGTCCACAGAGGCGCAATGGCACGAAGCAATTCAGCAACTACAACTTGGATTTTGTAGGGAACGGGACAATATGAATGCGATGGCTGTCACTGAGACGGTGCAGACGATTCGTCGCGAGGTTGGAGAGGACGCGATTTGCCTGCTCACTTTCGATCGACCCGATTCAGGAGCAAACATCTTTGACGCGGCCACCATTCGTGATCTTGATGAGCATCTCGATTTCATTGAAAAGGAGCGCTCGCTCAAGGGCGTTATCATCACGTCGGCCAAGAAGTCGATTTTCATCGCTGGGGCGGATCTGAAAACGTTGTTGCGGCAGGCGCGAACCGGCGAGCTCCGCGCTTTCATTGGTGAAGGCCAGCGCGTGTTCAATCGTCTCGCGGCTTTGAAAATTCCGACCTGTGCGGCCATTCACGGCGCCTGTGCCGGTGGCGGCTACGAGATTGCGCTGGCGTGCGATTGGCGCGTGGCCACCGACGATCCCGCGACTCGAATCGGCCTCCCGGAGACAACACTCGGATTAATTCCGGCCTGGGGCGGTTCGACGCGATTGCCACGGTTAATCGGTCCGGAGAAAGCGGCGGAGGTGATCTTGAAAGGAAAACTCTATCGCGCGCAAGAGGCATTACAGCTTGGCTTGGTTGACGAAATCGCACCGCGCCCGGCGTTGCTGGATGCGGCGAAGAAGAAGTTAGGCGATGGAAAGCGTCAGCCCCAACCAATCTCTCCGGAATTGGCTGAAGGCATCGCCGATCCGCCTAAAGACGGAAATAAGGCACCGGCACGCGCCCTCGAAGTTATCAAAAAAGGTCTTGCCGGTCCCATCGATCAATCGTTGCGGCTGGAGCTGGATGGCATCGTCGAGCTGGGTAGAACGGACGCGACTCAAAATTTGATCCGCAATTTTTTCCTGGCCGAAAAGTACAAGAAAGGGACATCAAAGGTTCCCGCCCAAAAAATCGCGCACGCCGCCGTGATTGGCGCGGGCGTGATGGGCAGTGGTATCGCGCAATGGCTGAGTTCGCGGGGAGTCTCGGTGATTTTGCGTGATATCGGGGTCGAGGAGTTAAGTCGTGCCTTGGCCAATATCGAGAAAACTTATGCCGATGCGGTCAAACGCAGGATCATGTCAGAGGAAAAAGCGAAAGAGGGCCGGGCCCGCGTTGTCGCTTCCAGCGTGCCGATCGAAATGCGCGACGTTCAGGTGGCGATTGAAGCGGCGTCCGAAAAGCTGGAAATTAAGAGACAAATTTTTCGTGATCTCGCTCAAAAGGCACCGAATGCCTCGATTCTCGCGACAAATACATCTGCGTTACCAATTACGGAACTCGCTGCCGAGACAGAACGGCACGACCGCGTTATCGGATTGCATTTTTTCAATCCGGTCAGCCGAATGAAGTTGGTTGAAGTCGTGGTCGGCACCGAGACGTCCGATGACACGATTGAACGCGCACTCGCCTTCACGCGCCAGATCGCGAAGGTTCCGGTAGTCGTCCGCGATAGCCCCGGCTTTTTGGTCAACCGAGTGTTGTTTCCATACCTGATCGATGCAGTCAGCCTTCTTCAAGCAGGTGTTGACGCGAAGGAGATTGACCAAGCCATGGCGAACTGGGGGATGCCCATGGGTCCGCTGCGTTTGATTGATGAAATCGGCATCGATGTCACGCTCGATATTGCCGCCACGCTACATGCCGCTTTCGGCCGCCGCGATGAAGCTCCTCAGATGCTGCGGCACATGCAGGCCGCCAATTTATCTGGGCGCAAATCCGGTGCCGGATTTTATCGTTACGAAGGCAAATCGCAGACGACAAATACGCAACTCGATCAGTGGAAGGGTAATGGTTCCATTCAGAATGAGCCTGGAACTACGATTGCGCACCGGCTCATGTTCTTAATGGTCAATGAAGCGGCGCGCTGTCTGGAAGAGAAAGTCGTGGCCTCTCCCGAAGATGCCGATTATGGCATGATTCTGGGAACGGGATTTCCTGCCTATCGCGGTGGACCGCTTCGGTTTGCGGAAAATCACGGAATCAAGAAAATCGTGGAAGAGCTGGAATCGCTGGCACACCGCGACGAGAAATTCGCTCCGGCGGAAATTTTGAAGAAGCACGCTCGCATGGCAACGAACTTTTATGAGAGTTGAAATCGCTACCCCAGGCTGGAACATAGACATTCTGTCTGTCCCGGCGGCAGCCATTTTGCCTGGCGCTGAGCGAGGCGTGCGAGAACAACGGGCAGGATGCCTGTTGGGCACAGAGGCTGAAAGCCTATGTTCCCAAAAATGAAGTCGCCCCTCGAAGCGCCGCCCGAACAGATCAAAGCGGAAACGGGGGCAAAAGAGTCTTCGGCCAAATCGGGGAGGGCGCCGATAATCGACACTTCGAAAATGTCGGCGGGGAAGGCGGCTGCGCTCGAGCTGGCCGAAAGTTCGCGCGATCCCTTGGACGAACGCGGCAGCTTCGCCAGCAACTTGTTTATCGGCCGCTATGATTTCGATCGAATCTTTCCATATCCGGCCCAGAGCGATGAAGACCGGGCCAAGGGAAAAGAGTTCCTCGCGAAGTTAAAAACCTATCTACGCGATCATGTCGATGCCGACGAGATCGATCGGACCGGGGAAATTCCGCAAACAAACATCGACGACCTTTTCGAAATGGGCGCGTTCGGCGTGAAAATTCCGCAGCAGTTCGGAGGCCTCGGTTTGTCGCAAGTGAATTATGGGCGGGCTGCGATGCTGCTCGGCAGCTGGGACGAAAATTTGACAGCGCTGGTCTCGGCGCATCAATCAATCGGCGTCGCGCAACCGCTTCTGCTATTCGGAACGGAAGAGCAGAAGCGAAAATATTTGCCCCGAGTCGCGCGAAAAGAAATTTCGGCCTTTGCCCTGACGGAGTGGAACGCCGGTTCCGATCCGGCAAACATGAGTTTACGGGCGGATCCAACCGACGACGGCTCCGCCTTCATCATGAACGGTGAAAAACTTTGGTGCACCAACGGTGTCAAAGCGGGCGTCTTGGTGGTGATGGCGAAAACGCCGCCGAAGATCGTTAAAGGCAAGGAACGCAAACAGATTACCGCCTTCATCGTTGATGTGGATTCGCCTGGCCTGGAGATTACCTATCGCTGCCATTTCATGGGACTGCGCGCGCTCTACAACGGCGTGGTGAAATTTACGAACGTCCGGGTGCCGCGCGAAAACATGATCGCTAAAGAAGGGCAGGGGCTGAAGGTTGCCCTGACCACGCTCAACACCGGGCGATTGACGATTCCAGCAGCCTGCGTTGGTTTGTCGAAACGGTTGCTCGAGATTTGCCGGAAATGGGCGAAGGAGCGTGTCCAATGGGGCGTACCGATCGGCCAGCATTATGCGATTGCTGGAAAAATCGCAGAAATGGCAGGCAGCATTTTCTCGATGGAAGCAATGACCTTTCTCACATCCGCGCTGGTCGATCGCAAGGTAGGCGATCTGCGAATCGAAACCGCCATGTGTAAGATGTGGGCGACGGAGACGACGTGGCGCCTTGCCGATGAAGCAATGCAAGTGCGAGGGGGCCGCGGCTACGAAACGGCGCAATCACTTGCTGGTCGTGGCGAAGAACCGGTTCCGGTAGAACGGTTCCTGCGAGATTGCCGTATTAACACCATTTTTGAAGGCTCGAGCGAAATCATGCGACTATTCATCGCCCGCGAGGCGCTCGACCCGCACCTCAAGGTTGGGGGGGCGATTTTTAACACGCAGCTACCGGCATCGGAGAGATTGAAGGCGGTCTTTACCTCAGGAAAATTCTATGCCGCCTGGTACCCGAAACAATGGTTGCCCGGCAGTGCGGGCGAACTCAAGGGTGTCCACGATGATCTGCGTGCACATGTAAACTATGCGGCTGGCACGAGTAAGCGCTTAGCCCGCGGATTATTTCACGCCATGACCCGCTTCGGTCCGAAACTCGATCGCGAGCAATTGTTGCTCTCGCGCTTCGTCGGAATCGCAACCGAACTCTTTGCCATCAGCGCCACCTGTTCGTTTGCTCAGTACAAAATCGATCGAGGCGAACCAGCCGACGAGATTTTGTCAGTTGCAAACTATTTTTGTCGCTCCGCCAAGATGCGGATCGATCACTATTTTGCCGGTACGTCACGTAATACGGATCGGGCGGGCTATGATCTGACGCAGGAATTACTGGCAGGTAAGCACACGGACTTGGGCGAAGGAATCGTATAGGCGGGGCGATTGACCTCAATCGCCTCGGGCGGTTCGGTGAACCACCCCTAGCTCGGTTGACCGAGTTTCGGGCGCAGACTACGATCATGGATGAGTATGCCACCCATGCTCACCGAGGCGGCGCAGGCTTCGCAACGCCGCTCGATTGGGAGCAAAAAAAGAGATCGCATTGACGCGTCGCATGTGCTGCATGAACTCGAGCAGCACATTCTGCTCGATGGTTTCAAGATCGTTGTCGACCTCGAAAAAAGCCGCGGATCTTATTTGTATGACGCGGCTACCGGTCACCGTCTGATCGATCTGTATGGCTTCTTTGGCTCGCTGACAGTGGGCTTTAATCACCCGTACTTCGATCAACCGGAAGTTAAAGCCGATCTTTTGCGCGCCGCCAAGGTCAAGGTCGCCAATTCCGATATTTATTCCGACGCTTACGCCGAATTTGTCCACACCTTGTCCCGGGTGGCCGGCCTGCCACCGCTGGAGCGCTTTCTGTTCATTGAAGGCGGTGCCCTTGCCATCGAGAACACGCTTAAGGCGGCGATGGATTGGAAGGTGCGCAAGAATATGGCTGCTGGTCATGGCGAGCGCGGCACGGAGATTTTGCATTTCCGCCGCGCCTTCCACGGCCGTTCTGGTTATACGATGAGTTTGACCAACACCGATCCGCGCAAAACCGACTTGTTTGCAAAATTTAGCTGGCCGCGCGTCTCTAATCCATCGATCGATTTTTCTTTGCCAGAATCAGAACGTGAAGCGGACGTGATCGAGCGTGAAAAAAAATCAGAGATCGAGATTCGGAAGTTCATCGACGAACGCCGAATGGATATCGCTGCTATCATCATCGAGCCGATCCAGGGCGAGGGCGGTGACAATCATTTTCGGGGTGAATGGCTGCGCAAACTGCGCACGATCTGCGACGAAAGCGACATCCTGCTGATCTTCGATGAAGTGCAAACCGGCCTCACGACCGGGCGCGCCTGGTGCTGTCAGCATTTTGATGTGAAACCGGACCTGCTCGCCTTCGGCAAAAAAGTCCAGGTGTGTGGCGTCATGGCCGGCCCACGCCTCGACGAAGTAAAGGACAACGCCTTTTGTTTACCCAGCCGTCTGAATTCGACCTGGGGTGGCAACCTCACTGATATGGCTCGCTCGACGCATTTTCTTCGGATTATCGAGCAGGAAAATCTTTTCGAGAATGCAGCGAAGGTGGGTGCGTATTTCCTTGAGCAATTGCTCAGGCTGCAACAGGAATGTCCGCTCATCTCGGCAGTGCGAGGTCGCGGGCTGTTCATTGCCTTTGATTTGCTGGACGCGAAAACACGCGATTATCTCTGGCGCGAATTGTTCGATGCCGGCCTGCTGGTTTTGAAATCAGGCGAACACTCGATTCGTTTTCGTCCCGCGCTTGATATCAGCAATCAGGTAGTGAACGAAGCAATGGATTTGCTCCGCCAGCATTGCCGGCGAGCAACGAAGTAGCCATGCAATCCGTACTCCAAAAACTCGGTTTGGCCGAGGAAAATAACGGGGTTTTCTGCGGCGAGTGGCGGGGAAGCGGTGCGAAGATTGAAAAAATTTCGCCCCTCGATGGACGGAAACTGGCCAGTGTTCGCACGGCTTCGCAAACCGATTA
>QHNB01000049.1 GCA_003217965.1 Verrucomicrobiota bacterium
TTCGGCGAAGAGATCGCGTCAAAGAAAAGTTACCTGAACGATGTGCGTATAGATACGAATACCGCTACCGCCTACATCACGGATTCGGGCGAGGGTGCGATCGTCGTGGTTGATCTAAAAACAGGCAAGACGCGCCGGTTGTTGGATGGGCATCCATCCACGCAAGGCGAGCCGGGATTTAAACTTGTGGTCGAGGGACGTGAATTAATTGATCAGCAGAAGAAGAGTCCGCAAATCAACTCCGACGGGATCGCCTTCGATTTGAAAAATGATTACCTCTATTATCACGCGCTCACAGGACACACTCTTTATCGCATGAAGGGCCGATTCCTGCGCGATCCGAGCCTCTCGAGCGGAGATCTCGAATCGAGAGTCGAAAAAGTAGCGCAAGCGCCGCCCCCGGATGGAATGATCGAAGCGCCCGACGGCAGCGTTTATTTAACCGATATTGAGGATAGCGCGATCACCCGCTGGAATCCGGCCACGAGCAAAGTCAGTCGAGTGATCCAGGACAAACGACTAAGTTGGCCGGACACGCTGAGCTGGGGACCCGATGGCGCCCTCTATGTCACCTGTTCGCAAATCCAAAATTCACCGCGGTTCAACGGCGGCGCCAGCGCGCGTACCGAATCATACCGGTTATTCAAAGTAACCGGCGTGCAATAAGCCTGGCTCAAGCCCGCGGAACCGCGACTGCTCGTTCTTGTACTGGCGCGTGGAGGCCTGGTTTGTCGAGTCGACGGAAAATCATCCAGACTCCGGAAAGGACAAAACACGCACCAAGGAGCGACCAGGCGGACAATCGTTCGCCGCCTAAGGCCCAGCCCAGCGCAATCGCACCTGGGGGCGTGATAAGGGAGATGGTTTGCAGTTGCGTCACTGACATCCGCGGCATCAGCCAGTAGAGCAGGAGGAATGTGAGTGCTGAGCCGATGATCGCCAGGTAGAACAAGCAGAAAAGCGCCGTGCCAGTCCAGTGAAAATACAGAGGATTCCCATCCACGGCCAAGCCAATGAGAAGTAACGGCGCCGTGCCGAAAATCATTTGCCATGCCGCCATCATTCCCGGTGCAAGGTCCATGTTTCGGGACTTCAGGAGCACGTTTGAAAATGCCGCGCTAGCGGCGCCAATCGTGATACCGAGGCCGCCGAGGAAGGCAAGCCAGCCGTTAAAACTCAGCAACCGTGCACAAATCAGCGCAACACCTACAATCGAGACCAGTGCACCGGTAAGCCGTTGCCAACGCAGCGGCTCGTCCGGAAGCATCCAATGGGCGAAGACCATGCCGAAAATCGGGATCGATGCCTGCAAAATTGCCGCCAGTCCGGACGACACATACAACTCGCCCCAAAACAACAGCGCGTAATTGATGGCGAACATTAGCAAGCCAGTGAAGGCCAACACGGCGTAGTCCGAACGTCTTTTGGGTAGAAGATGCGTGTGACCGATTGAGACGGCGAGGAGAACAACGAGCGCAATCAGAAATCGGATCCCAACGTAGGATATTGGCGGCAAGTCGCGCAGACCAACCTTGATCGCAAGCCAGGTCGAGCTCCAGACAAGGCAAAGCGTGAGCCATGCCGCCGGGATTCGCCAATTCAGACGCTTATTTATCGAGCCCTTCTGTGGACGCATTTGCGCCACAGTCGCGTTAGGGTGTTTTCTCGTAAAGTACTGTCAGCTCTGCCGACGCGCGCCTCCATTTTCCGTCCGGAATACGAATCGATTCGCGATGGCTCGCACGTTTGTAAACTTTGTCGCTCTCCTCGATATCGGCTGCTGGGCGGTCTGCTTTTGGTGGATGCACCGCATTTCACAGCGACAAAACGCAATGCTTCAAGAGTTGCAGCATCAGACCCAAAGCATCGAAGCGGTCTCGAAAGAGGAACATGAGATTCTAAAAGAACTGCATCCCACTGTGCAGAAAATTGAAGAGAGCGTCGATCAGGTTAGGGAATCGACCCAAAGCTGACCGGCGATGGCGTAAACGAAATAGCGAAGGGCGCTCCGTTTCCGAAGCGCCCCTCAATTTTGACGGCGGTAAGCCGAATTCTGTGCGGCTGAATTCTCAGCCACGGCGATCATTTATCTCACCCAGATTTCTCCGAGCGTCCGACACGTTATTACGTATCGCGATGCGACGATACCCGGAGATCAACGGACCGGCTATCCTCCTCCTGTTTTGTCTTGCACCGCATGGGGTTTTTCCTGCAGCACGAATTACTTCGTGCCCGGTGAGCTCTTACCTCGCCTTTTCACCCTTACCGTCTTTGTTGCCAAAAACGGCGGTATCTTTTCTGTGACACTTTCCGTCACCTCAATTTTGCAACTGCGGCGCCCGCGTGTTTTACGCGGCATGCTGCCGTACGGTGTTCGGACTTTCCTCCAGCGAACCTACGGCTCGCCGGCGATCGCCTGCCATCAGAATTACTTTAGCGTTTAGTAGCAGAAAAACAACCGTTGCGGGACAACCCGACCGTGCGGTCTCATCACAAGGGCGAAGGCACGTTCATCAGAAAAATTGCGATCATGATCAAGGCTATAAAGAGTTTGGCAATAGTGCCGGCGAGAGCTCCAACAAACCTGCCCCATCCAGCCCGCCCGGCCTTCACTATCCGTTGCCCAGCAATGATCTCACCAGCGATCGCCCCAATTACCGGGCCAACAAACAATCCGACCAATCCAAAAAACAATCCGAGTAGCGCGCCAGCCGCGCCACCGATCAGGCCCCACTTGGTCGCACCGAATTTTCTGGCACCGACGTATCCGGCCGCGGCGTCAACCGCGTATGTAACTAAGGTAAGTGCCACCAGAGCGACTAATGCCGTCCAGCCAACACTGCCATTCGGCCCGAGCGCGAGCCGATGAATTACTGCCGCGCCGAGAATGATTGTTGTGCCGGGAATCACCGGGACGACGGTTCCAATGAGTCCGATTGCCATCAGCACGATGGCGGTCAGCCACCAAAAAACAGTCATCAACGAATTGCGATTAAGCCGATGCTACCGCCGTCTCTCCGCTGCGGTCAATTCTTCAACAATCGCCGAAATGCTGCTGGCCAAATCTTTTGACCACACTCTCGCCGTTTCTATACTGAACGTTACCATCTTCCATGGCACTTCCTACCGGCACAAAAGCTCCTGACTTCACTTTGCCGACAAAAACTGCCGATGGGCCGAAGCAGATCACTTTGAGCGACAATTTCGGCAAACGAAACACCTTGCTGCTCTTTTTCCCGATGGCGTTTACCGGGACGTGCACTACGGAAATGTGCGGAGTGAGTGCTGATCTTTCGGCCTATTCCAGCCTTAACGCGACCGTTTATGGGATCAGCGGCGACAATCCATTTGCACAGGAAGCGTGGGCGCAGAAGGAAAAGATAACCATGCCGCTTTTGAGCGATTACGAACATACAATCTCGCGCGCCTACGATGTCGCCTACGAGTCGTTCCTGCCCGAATTGAATTTGCCGATGGGTGGCGTTCCCAAGCGCGCTGTCTTCATTATCGATCGCAACGGTATTATTCAGTATGCGGAGAGCGATGATAATGCCCGGGCGCTCCCGAATTTCGAGAAAGTGAAAGCGCGGTTGGCAGAATTAGAATGACATCAAGCGCCGACTCAATTGAATCGTTCGGAACAACGGGCGCATTTGCTGCACCGCAATGAACGACGAATTCAATACCATACAAAAATTCGATGCCGGCTCTGGACAGGTTGGATTTTTCCACTCGCTGCCGGCCTTAGAAAAACAAGGTATCGGTCCGGTTTCGCGACTCCCGATCAGCATTCGTATCGTGCTGGAATCGGTTTTGCGAAATTGTGACGGGAAGAAAGTGCGCCGAAGAGATGTGGAAACACTGGCAAATTGGAAGGCAAAGAAGCCAGCCAGTGAAGAAATCCCCTTTGTTGTTGCCCGGATCGTGCTGCAGGATTTTACGGGCGTCCCGTTAGTCGTCGATCTCGCGGCCATGCGCAGCGCGGTGAAGCGCCTTGGCGGCGATCCCAAAATAATCGAACCGCTCGTGCCGGTGGATTTGGTGGTCGATCACTCAGTGCAGGTCGATTTCTTCGGCTCGGCGCAAGCGTTGCGATTGAACTTGGATATGGAATTCAAGCGCAACCGGGAGCGCTACGAATTTCTGAAATGGGGCCAGCAAGCGTTCAAGACATTCCAACTCATTCCGCCAGGGATCGGAATCGTTCACCAAGTCAATCTCGAATACTTGGCGAAAGGGGTGCTGAGTAGCACGGGCTTCCAGCCTGTGGGGCAAGCGGGCGTCTCGCCGGCTTCGTCAGGCAAGATGCCTGACGGCCCCATAGTCGAGACGACTGTGCCCCTCTATTATCCCGACACGTTGGTTGGCACCGATTCACACACGACGATGATCAATGGGCTGGGTGTGGTCGGCTGGGGCGTGGGCGGAATCGAAGCGGAAGCGGGAATGCTCGGACAGCCGGTTTATTTCTTAACGCCGGAAGTGGTCGGAGTTCATCTCACCGGGCAATTGCGCGAAGGCGTGACCGCGACCGATCTCGTGTTGCGCGTCACGCAGATGCTGCGCGCGCAAAAGGTCGTCGGGAAATTCGTCGAATTTTACGGTGTCGGCGCGGCATCCTTGCCGGTGCCGGACCGCGCAACGATTGGGAACATGTCGCCGGAGTATGGCGCAACAATGGGATTCTTCCCCGTCGACAAGGAATCGGTTGCGTATTTGCGCGCTACCGGGCGAAGCGAACAACAGTGTGTTGCCTTCGAAAACTATTTCCGTGCGCAAGAAATGTTCGGTATGCCGGGCAAAGGCGAGATCGATTACAGCGTCGATCTTGAACTGAATCTCGCGGACGTGCAGCCAGGTGTCGCCGGACCGAAGCGTCCCCAAGACCGAATCAACCTTCCGGCGCTGGGCGAAACCTTTCGATCGCTTTTGCAAAAACCGGTCAAGGATGGCGGATACGGAATAAAAGATATCGATCTTGGCGCAAAGCATCTCGTGCAGCTGAACGGATCGCCGCCGAACGATGGCGACATGCCTTCAACGGATAAGGCCGAGTCCGCGATTGAACCTGGCGAAGAGCGCAATAAGGCCGAGATGATAACAAACCGTCCGACGCCCGACACCGCGAAGGAATTAAGCGATTCGACTGCCGATCCATTTCGTCACGGTCAAAGCCGGATCGGTCACGGCAGCGTGTTGATCGCCGCGATCACGAGTTGCACAAACACGAGTAACCCAAGCGTGATGCTGGCCGCCGGTTTACTCGCGAAGAAAGCGGTCGAGCGTGGGCTGCGCGTCGATCCAGCGGTAAAAACATCTCTCGCGCCGGGCTCGCGTGTGGTCACGGACTATCTCGACAAGACCGGCCTGCAAAAATATCTCGATCAACTTGGATTTAATCTTGTCGGCTACGGGTGCACGACCTGCATCGGCAACTCAGGACCACTTCATCCAAAGATCGAGAAAGCGATTAACGAATATGATCTCGTTGCAGCCTCAGTCCTCTCGGGAAATCGAAATTTCGAAGCGCGTGTGCATCAAAACATCAAAGCGAACTTTCTCATGTCGCCTCCGTTGGTCGTCGCATTCGCGTTGGCCGGGCGCGTAGACGTCGATCTTACAAACGAGCCGATCGGGAAAGATAAAGACGGCAAGAAAACTTTTCTGCGAGATGTCTGGCCGAGTTTGAAAGAAGTGCGCGACGCGATGCAAACTGCGCTCAGGCCTGAGATCTTTCGAAAGCTTTATCGCGATTTCGCCGATCAAAATCCCAAGTGGAATGAAATCCCGTCGAGAACCGGCGAAGTCTATCAATGGGATGAGAAAAGCGATTACATTCACGAGCCGCCCTTTTTCGCAAACTTTTCGATGAAAGCAGGAGGGATCGAAGAAATCCGCGGAGGACGTGCGCTCGGGATCTTCGGCGATTCTGTCACGACTGATCACATTTCGCCGGCCGGCGCCATCAAGCCGACTTCGCCAGCCGGTCAGTATCTGGTGTCCCGAGGAATTAAGCCCGAAGATTTCAATAGTTATGGCAGCCGGCGTGGAAATGACCTGGTAATGACCCGTGGCACGTTCGCAAACGTGCGTATCAAAAATCTAATGGTGCCTGGTACCGAGGGTGGCATTACCATTCACCAGCCGAGCGGAGAGCGAATGTCGATCTTTGACGCGGCGATGCGTTATGCGCGAGAGAAAGTGCCGCTCCTCGTTCTGGCCGGCCATGAATATGGCACCGGTTCGTCGCGCGATTGGGCAGCGAAGGGAACGCGCTTGCTGGGCGTGCGAGCCGTGGTCGCGGCCAGCTTCGAACGGATTCATCGATCTAACCTGGTCGGGATGGGTGTATTACCTTTGCAGTTTCTTGAGGGGACGAACGCGCAAACGCTCAAACTCGACGGCTCAGAAACGTTCTCCGTTACCGGTCTGTCCGAATCGATAGAACCAGGGCAGCAGGTGATTCTAGAAATTCAGCGCGCAGGGAGCGGGACCGAATCTGTTCCTCTGAAACTGCGCATCGATACGCCAATCGAGGTCGATTACTATCGACACGGTGGAATCCTTCCCTTTGTCCTTCGGGAGTTGCTCGCGAAAAATCGACTGGATCAGTCAGCCACGCCGCGAATCCGATAACGGGCTCGGATTCATTCCCGTGTGGCGGGCGGGCGAGATTGCGCTCAGCCGCTTGATAACGGACAAAAACTAAGCGTTGATTTCGCGACCGAAGATGCGCACATGGGAACCTTCGGCAATAAATGCGGAGACCGGTGGCGTATTCAGAATATCGGCAAATTGATCACCGTACAAGGTTGCCATGTCAGCCGTCACTTGAAAGGCGTCGGCCGGCCAAATTTTCCACCGAGGATGTTCGATGCGATACTCGCTGCATCCGCTACCAACACTGGTATAACCCCAGTAATGCTCGGTAATAAACTCCTCGTGCGTCCCGGCCGTGACGGGAACCGGCTTACCGCAAGCGGACATCGCGATTGATTCCCACTTGGAAGCGCGCCGCCAACTATACTCGACCCTCAGCGCCCCCTCCCGATGCTCGATATGGTGCTTCATCGGCAAGGCCGTATAGCGTTCGCCGTAAAACAAACGCGCCAATAATGCGACTGCCTTCTTGGGCACGATCTCACGCACAAAGCAAACTCCCCGTCGCCAAGTTTCAGCCGATCTTCGGCGCACGTAAAAACGAAGATTTACCTCCTCGAAGTTGCGATGGAACGGGAAAGCGATCGTTAGAACCTGAGTATCGAGAAATAAAAGACCAACTATGCTGACGTAGGTCTCGCTTTGGAAAAAGTCCAGTTCGACTCCGCTTGGAGATAAGGGAATAAGCAGCCTTGGATCGACGCGATAGTTCAGCATCGCGAGATATCGCCAATTGGCGGCGAGAAATGGCCTCAGCACCTGCCCAAGTTAGCGAATTAACCTTTCCAGGGAAGCATCGGGTTCGGCCCCTAGCTCAGTCGCCTTGACGTAATGGCGCTTGGCTAATTCCTTGGATGGCGGCGAAGCCGTGGCGTAAATGACAGCGAGGTTAAAATGCGCGTCGGCATAGTCCGGTTTGACGGAAAATAGCGAGCGACTTGGTTAACTCATTTAAAGCGTCGTCAAACTTACTCTGACGATAATAAACGATGCCCAGAGTGGTGTGGGCAAACTCATCTCTTGGCGAAATCGCAACCGCTTTCTTCAGAGTAAGTTCGGCCGCTTTCAGCTTGCCCGTCCTGAAATAAACTACGCCTAAATTTGAAAGCGAATAGAGGTTGTTAGGGCTCTTCGTTAGTAATTCCTGATATTGGCGCTCAGCCGCGCGATACTTCCCTTGGTCGAAGTTTTCCTTCGCTTGCCGGGCAACGTCCACCAAATCGGGTGGGACATTGGGCTTGAAGGCGGATGGCGGATTGCCTTGTGGAGCAGGGTTGGCCGATTCCGGTTTCTCCTCAACAACGGTGGGGGCCTTGCCAGCAGTGCTTGGTTTGGCATAAGTAAAACTGGCTCTAACAGTATTTGGACTATCGTCCGAGATAGAGACGACCGGTTGACGCAACAGAGCAAGTTCCTCGTCGGTTAATTTCGTCACCGGTTGCGCAAGTAACGCGATTTGCTCATTCAGTGAGTCGGACTTGATTTTGAGCTTATCAAATTCAGCCAGCATTAGCTTCTTGGCTTGCTCACGCCGAGCTTCCTCTTGACGTTCGCGCACTACAATATTCCGGAGGATTTGATTCTCGCGCGTAAGCTTCGCCGTTTCCTCTGCATTTGCCCCGGTCAGCTTCGCCTTCTCAAGCTGGGCGGAAACGTCCTCCAGTTGGGCACGCAAGTTAGTTACCGTAATTTCAAAGTCCTTATTCTGTTTTTCGCTTGTGGCCAATTGCGCTCGCAAGTCCTCCAGCTGTTTCCTTACCTCCGCGAGCTCCTGTTCCCTCTTCGGCTTGTCTTCACTGATCTCGCGCACCGTCTTCTCCGCGGTCTCCAGTTTTTGTTTTAGATCCGTATTTTCGGCCACCAGGAACTGGACGCGGTTCTCCGCGTCTTTCAGTCCAGCCAGTTGTCCGCGTGCTTCATCCCGCTCTTTCGTCACCTTCGCGATTTGTGAATTGGCATCGACGAGCTTCGTGCTCTGAGAATCGCGTTCTTTCTCGGCCGCGGCGCGCCCTTCTTCTGCGGCAGCGACTGCTTTCTTCAGCTGTATGATTTCGCCCTTGAGCGCCGCCTGCGCCTTGGCATCGGCATTGCCGTTCGATTGAATCTTTTCCAGCGATGCCTGCGCCGAGAGGAGCCGATCCCGCAGGCTTTTCTCGGCGGTTTTTGTCCGCTCCAGGTCTTGCTGTGCTTGGTTGAGCTTGGAGTTGGACTCCTGCAACCTGGCATTAAGCGTTTCTTTATCCTGTTCAACCTGACTGATTTTCGATCGCGATCGCTGCAGCTCTACCTGTAATTGATCGACTCTTTCCCGCAATTTTCGCGTCGCCTCTTTGATTGCCGCGTCGTTCGCCGCTGCAGGCGCGCTCATGCTCGGCGCAGTTTGCGCAGGAGGACTCACTGCAGCAGTCGGCCGGGCGGTCCCAATCTGAACGGTAGGCTCCGTTGTTTTCTGCGGTGATGGTAATGGGTTTTCCGCCAAACCGGATTTGGTCGCGGCCAGATCTTGTTGGGTGCCGGATTTTTCTTGGACGCGGAGAATACTTTCCGACACCTTGCGACTTCGATACTCGACGATCGCTGGCTGCCAATTTGCATGAGCTTTCTTCAGTTCCTCGAGCAAACTGCCCGCGAAGCGGTACTTGGCCAGAGCAGGTCCGAATTGGTTGTCCCGCTCGAGCTTCTCTCCCTGTTGCGCCGTCATATAAGCCTTGAGGAACGTCTCGCTCGGATCATCGCTTTGGGCGCGGGCAATGGGCGCAAGAAGAAGAGACGTAGCGATCAAAATCGAACCCAATTTCGTCATGCAGTAACGAAGCCGAAGAATAATCGGACTGCGATCGCTTGCAATGCTAAGGAGGAGCACGCTGGATAGAAGCGGAGAACGTGCCATGAGCAAGACGTCGTCCGGTTGCAAAGAACAGGTGCAATCACTAAACTGCCTGCCGCTCGGTGTGACGGTGGCCATAGCTCAATGGTAGAGCCCCAGATTGTGGTTCTGGTTGTTGCGGGTTCGAGTCCCGTTGGCCACCCATTTCGGTTTCACCCGGTACCATTAATTGTGTCTGTAGCTCAACCGGATAGAGCATCTGACTTCGGATCAGAAGGTTGGGGGTTCGAGTCCCTCCAGGCACGCTCTTTGGTCAAATGAGCCAATCGCGAGCAGAACTCGACACTACCGTCGTCAATATCGAGCTCACGCTGGCAAGCATCATTCAGGGTGTAGCGCTCTATTTTTTAACCGAAAATGCGCGAACAATGTTGTCGGAGCAAAATTGGCCAGCCGGTATCTACGCCGTGGCCGGTTTATTCGTGATCTTTGTGTTTTGGTCACGCTCGGTCATTCACACCCTGACCTTGATCAAGTGGCCGCTCGAATTTGGGCACAACTTCTTCTACATCGCTTGCGCGCTGGGGGAAGCGATGCTTTTCGCCTGTCTCGGCCGGCCCTTGGCCTGGTTCTGCCTCAGCACGATCTACGCTGGTGTCGTTTGGCTACTGTTTGTCTATGACATGCGACTCATCCGGGCTCGGCTCAACGAATCACACAGCGCGGCCGAGCGCAGGCTTTATGCACATGCCCGATCGGATCAGTTCCTGAACATTTTT
>QHNB01000050.1 GCA_003217965.1 Verrucomicrobiota bacterium
ATGCGGGAATCGATCCTTATACGCGGGCGGTGTCCGACGTGTATCAGGATGTTTTCCGCGAAGGCTCGTTTATCGGCAAAGGAATTTACGAGGTTGATGCCTTCGAGCGGGCCCTGACCGGGCGCTTCCCGGAGAACAGAGTGTTGAGTCACGATTTGCTGGAGTCGTGTCACGCCCGCTGCGCCCTCGTCAGCGACGTAAAATTCTACGAAGAATATCCTTCCCGCTACAGCGTGGACGTCAATCGGCGACACCGCTGGGTTCGGGGTGACTGGCAAATCATGCAGTGGATCCTGCCGCGGGTGCCAGGAGCGGACGGGCGGCACATACCTAATCTCCTCTCCGGTCTGTCGTGGTGGAAGATTTTCGACAACCTTCGCCGCAGTCTTGTTCCGGCGGCGTTGCTCCTCTTTTTGTTAGGCAGCTGGCTGCTCCTGCCGGCAATCGACGGCTTGGGAGCGTTGCTGGTGCTCGTAATCGTTGCGCTCCCGACCGTGTTGTCCGTGCTGGCCGATTTATTACGAAAACCGGACGAACTCCCGTGGTTGATGCACTTGCGGGGAGTGGGCGCGTCATCCCGCCGGCAACTTAGTCAGATCGTTCTCACTTTGGCGTTCCTGCCTTATGAGACCATGATCAATCTCGATGCTATCGGGCGAACGTTGTGGCGCTTGCTCGTGACGCGCAAACGGCTCCTCGAATGGCAAATTTCGAGTGATGCGTCGCGGATGGTTCGCGCGGATCTCGCTGGTTCTTATGTCACGATGTGGATCGCGCCGGCCGTCGCTCTGGCGAGCGGTCTATCCCTCGCCATGATGCGGCCAATGCAGTTACTCCTAGCGCTGCCGATCTTGGGGGGGTGGCTCGCGGCGCCATGGATTGCCTGGTGGATTAGTCAGCCAATTGAACCGGCGGCGCTGGATTTAACGAGCGAGCAGTTGTTCTTCCTTCGACGGACCGCGCGCAAGACCTGGCATTTTTTTGAAACCTTCGTCACGGCAGAGCAGAACTGGCTGCCACCGGACAATTTTCAGGAAGATCCTTTACTGATCGCCTCGCGAACTTCTCCTACCAACATTGGACTGGCACTGCTCGCTAATCTCGCGGCGCAGGACTTCGGGTATCTCTCCGTTGGCCGTTTCATTCGACGCACGCAAGATACCTTCGCCACGATGCAGCGGCTCGAACGCCATCGCGGCCATTTTTACAATTGGTACGCGACGCCAACGCTGCAACCACTCCTCCCCCGTTATGTTTCGAGTGTGGACAGCGGGAACCTCGCAGGAAATTTGCTCGTGCTCAGCGCTGGACTGAGGGAATTGGTCGATAAAAAAATTCTTTCCCCGCAGATTTTCGCTGGTCTTCGCGACACGGTGGGAGTGCTGAAACAGTTCGTTGACAACAAGACGGCGTTGTCGCAACTGGAAGCCGAATTGGAGGAAACGCCTTCCAGCCTGCGGGTAGCATTTCGCGTCCTGGAACGGTCGGCTAATCAGGCGAGGCAGATCTCGGCTTCGTTGGCAGACCGGGAAGAAGACCTGCAATGGTGGGGTCAAACTCTGCAGCGCAATTGTGAAGAGCATTTGGAAGAACTGCTCTTCCTCGCGCCGTGGCTTCGGAGCGTTGGCGAAATGTTGGATCTTCCAGAGGATCTCGCCGAAAAAATCGCACAGCTCGATCAAGGTCCCACCTTGCTTGAAATCTCGAGGTTAGATCGATCGCTTTGCCCGCTGCTCGAAAAACGCCAGTCGCTTAGCGAACTGTCAGCTCGCGTGCGCGAAGCGAGCGCCCGCGCCCGGGAGCGCGTCATCGCATTAGAAACCCTGGCCCGCCAAAGCGATGAACTGGCCGTCGCGGATTTCACTTTTCTGTTCGATCCGGCGCAGGAATTGTTCGCCATCGGGTTCAACGTCACCGAAGGACGTCGCGATGTCAGCTTCTATGACCTCCTCGCTTCGGAAGCGCGTTTGTCCAGCTATATCGCCATCGCGCAGGGGCAGGTTCCGCAGGACCACTGGTTCTCGGTTGGCCGTCTGCTCGTGGCACCGCGCGGAAGACCGATCCTGGTCTCCTGGAGCGGGTCGATGTTCGAATATCTGATGCCGCAACTATTGATGCCCAACTACGCGGATACTTTGCTCGATTATACCTGCAAAGCGGTCGTCCAGGAACAAATCGAGTATGGAAATTCGCGGGACGTGCCGTGGGGCATTTCCGAGTCGGGCTACAACCGCACCGATGCGCATCTGATCTATCAATACCGCGCGTTTGGTGTCCCCGGCCTGGGTCTAAAACGGGGATTGGCCGAAGACCTGGTCATAGCGCCTTACGCCAGCGCGATGGCGTTAGTGGTCGCACCCCGGCAGGCGTGTGAAAACTTACAACGGCTCGCGGGCGAAGGGCGCGAGGGGGCTTATGGTTTCTACGAAGCTGTGGATTACACGCCCTCGCGTCTGCCCCCGGGCGAATCGAGCGCCACCGTCCTGTCCTACATGGCGCATCATCAGGGGATGATACTACTGGCTCTTGAGCATTTGTTAGGCGACCGCCCGATGCAACGGCGCTTCATGGCCTGCCCGTCACTCAAAGCCACCGACCTGCTCTTGCAGGAGCGCGTGCCGCAAACCGGAGCGAATGTTTTGCCAGAAGATTTGCAATTAGAGGAAATCCGGCCGCGCTTCGCGGAGGGCGAAGGCACCCTGCGCGTGTTCACGACGCCTGCGACGCGAGCGCCGGAAGTGCATCTCTTGTCCAACGGCCGCTATCATGTCGCCATCAGCAACGCGGGGGGCGGTTACAGTCGTTGGGGCGATCTGGCGCTGACCCGGTGGCGTGAAGACGCCACGCGCGACTGCTGGGGAACGTTTGTTTATCTGCGTGATCTGGCGACAGGAGAATTTTGGTCGACCGCCTATCAACCTACTTTGCGCGCCACTAAAAGCTACGAAGCTATCTTCACCCAAGCGCGCGCGGAGTTTCGCCAGCGTCAGGATGCTCTCGAAATTCACACCGAAATCAGTGTCTCGCCCGAAGACGACGTAGAGTTGCGGCGCACCACGCTCACCAATCTTTCGAACAGGAAACGTATTATTGAATTAACCAGCTATGCCGAAGTGGTGCTCGCAGCCCAGGCGGCGGATGAAACGCATCCCGCCTTTAGCAATTTATTCGTGCAAACAGAATTTTTGCGCTCTTCTTCCGCGATCCTCTGCACTCGGCGTGCGCGTTCCGCGGAGGAAAAGCCGCCCTGGCTTCTGCATCTGATGGTGGGTCAGGGCGGTAAACAGGGTGAAATCTCGTGCGAAACCGATCGCTTCAAGTTTGTCGGGCGCGGCGGGACTTTAACCAGCCCCGCTGTGATGAAAAACATCGCCCTACTTTCGGATACCGCCGGCCCCGTCCTCGATCCCATCATCTCGCTCCGGGGCACAGTGACGCTAGCGCCGAATGAAACCGCTACCCTCGATTTCATCATCGGGGCGGCGGAAAGCCGGGAAAACGCGCTCGCGCTGGTAGAAAAATATCAACATCCCCGCATCGCCGATCGAGCCTTCGATCTGGCCTGGACGCACAGCCAGGTTACCTTGCGCCAGCTCAACGCCACGGAAGCAGAAGCACAGCTCTATGCCCGGCTGGCAGGCGCGTTAATTTACGCCGATCCTGCACGCCGGGCCACTCCTGGTGTGCTGCTCGATAATCGGCGCGGACAGAGCGGCCTCTGGACTTATGGCATTTCGGGTGACACACCGCTCGTCGTGCTTCGCGTCACCGACATGGAGAAGATCGAGATCGTGCGTCAGCTCATTCAGGCGCACTCCTACTGGCGGACAAAAGGGCTGGCGGTGGAACTGGTCATCTTAAACGAAGACGTTTCGGTTTATCGCCAGGTTTTGCAGGACCAAATTACCAATCTGATTGCGTCAGGAAGCGAAGCGCAAATGCTGGACAAGCCCGGCGGCATCTTTGTCCGGCGCCTCGAACAAATCCCCAATGAGGACCGTCTGCTGCTGCAATCCGCTGCGAGGATCGTCCTCGACGACGAACATGGATCGCTGCTGGAACAATTGGAGCAGCGCAGCGTTCTGGAGTCGTTAGTTCCGGCACTGACGCCCACCCGTCCTGCACGGATCGCGCCGCCCACGCCGCCTCCTGCGCGAGAGTTGATCTTCCAGAACGGTCTCGGAGGTTTTACTCGCGACGGGCACGAGTACGTCATCACTCTCCAGCCCGGCCAAAACACTCCGGCTCCATGGGTGAATGTGCTGGCTAATCCATCTTTCGGGACGGCTGTTTCGGAGAGCGGTGGAGCTTACAGCTGGCTTGAGAATGCCCACGAGTTCCGGCTCACCCCCTGGCGCAACGATCCCGTCCAGGACATCACCGGGGAAGCCTTTTACATTCGCGATGAGGAAACGGGCCAATTCTGGTCGCCAACGCCGTGGCCTGCGCGCGGCGCGACCCCCTACGTCATTCGTCACGGTTTTGGTTACACCGTTTTCGAGCACTTCGAGAACGGCATCGTCTCCGAGTTGTGGGTCTATGTCGCCATGGATGCACCGGTGAAGCTCACCAATTTGAAATTGCGCAACGTCTCGGGCGTTCCCCGCCGCTTGTCCGTCACTGGTTACTGGGAATGGGTCTTGGGCGAGCTTCGGCACAAGACTCTACTGAACGTCCAAACCGAAGTGGACTTCGAGACCGGCGCGTTGCTGGCGCGCAATTTTTACAACACGGAATTCCCGGATCGCATCGTTTTCCTCGATGTGAACGATCCGAATCGCACTCTCACCGGAAATCGGAAAGAATTTTTGGGGCGCAACGGCAGTCTCTCGCAGCCGGCGGCGCTGAAGCGCGTGCGCCTTTCGGGCAAAATTGGTGCGGGCTTGGACCCTTGCGGCGCGGTGCAAGTCACTTTCGATTTGTCCGATGGGCAGGAACGAGAAACAAGTTTCCGCCTCGGAGTCGGTCGCAGCATGGGCGACGTGCAGCAGTTAATTCAACGCTTTCGCAGGGCGGAGGCCAGCCGGGCCACGCTCGCCGGTGTTCATGAATTCTGGAATCGGACGCTCGGTGCAATCAACGTGGATACTCCCGATCCCGCCGTGAATGTGATGGCGAACGGCTGGCTCCTGTATCAAACCTTGAGTTCTCGGCTCTGGGGACGAACGGGATTTTATCAATCGAGCGGAGCCTACGGATTCCGCGATCAATTGCAGGATGTGATGGCGCTGGTGCATGCCGAGCCAGCTCTCACCCGCGAACATCTGCTTCGTGCCGCCGCCCATCAGTTCCGCGAAGGCGACGTGCAGCATTGGTGGCATCCGCCGTCGGGCCGGGGCGTCCGCACACATATTTCCGACGACTATCCGTGGCTGCCTTACGTCATCTGCCGTTACGTCTCCTGTGTCGCGGACACCGGCGTGCTCGACGAACAGATTCCCTTTCTCGAAGCCCGGCCGGTCATGCCGGAGGAGGAATCTTATTACGATTTGCCGAACCGCTCTCAAGAATCGGCCACGCTTTATGAACATTGCGTGCGCGCCATCAAGCACGGTCTGAAATTCGGCGAGCACGGCCTGCCCCTGATTGGTTCCGGCGATTGGAACGACGGCATGAACAAGGTAGGGAATAATGGGCGCGGCGAAAGCGTCTGGCTGGCATTTTTTCTTTACGACGTGCTCACGCAATTCGCGGAACTGGCGTGGGCGCGAGACGACAACGCCTTCGCCGAACGCTGCCTCGCCGAGGCGCAGCAATTGCAGAAAAATATCGAACAACACGCCTGGGACGGCCAATGGTACCGGCGCGCCTACTTCGATAATGGGGAACCGCTCGGCTCTCGGACGAATCCGGAATGTCAGATCGATTCCCTGCCGCAAAGCTGGTCGGTGATCAGCGGGGCCGGCCACCCGCAGCATTGCCGCCAGGCGATGAACGCGGTAGATGGACGCTTGATCCGCCGCGATGCAAAACTAATCGAGCTCTTCGACCCGCCATTCGACAAATCGCCGCTCAATCCCGGTTACATCAAAGGCTACATTCCTGGCGTGCGCGAAAATGGCGGCCAATACACCCAGGGCGCCATCTGGACTGCGATGGCCTTTGCGCTGCTGGGAGAAAATGAACGCGCGTGGGAGCTCTTTCACCTGCTCAATCCCATTCATCACAGCGCGACCTCCGAGCAAATCGCGACCTACAAAGTAGAACCTTACATTATCGCCGCTGACGTGTACGCAGTCGCCCCACACACCGGTCGCGGTGGTTGGACCTGGTACACGGGTTCAGCCGGGTGGACGTACCGTCTCCTGGTCGAGACCTTGCTGGGCGTAAAACTGGAGGGAGATCAATTGCGTCTGTTACCTCGCCTTCCGAAAGCCTGGACGACCTACAAGATTCACTACCGCTATCGGCAGACGGTTTATCACATCACCATTACCCGACGCGCCGATGGCTCGGTGGGGGCGAATGAATTATCTCTCGACGGAAAAACCTTGACCGGGGAAACGGTCCCATTAGTGGACGACCGGGCAGAGCATTTTGTCGAAATGCAAGTCCGGGAAACGGTGACAAAGAAAAGTTAAAAGCGTTACCACTTAAAAGATAAACACCACGAAGTCATTGTAGCTTTGCACGCGCACATTAGCGCGCACGCTGCGAGTGCCAATAAGGCTAGGTTCGGCGGCGCGAATAAGCCGAGAGCGGTCCGCCGGTCTCCAGGGTTTTGATAACCGTGCTCAGATAAACCGATTCAGGATAAAACGCTTTCCATTTCGTGATCTCCGCCCGGTTCAGCACTTTGAAGCCGTATCGCTCAAACAATTTCTCTCCCCGCCGGCTTTCAAAGGTCACAATTTGGCCATAGACGCGCCGCTCGCCGAACCGATAAAGGTAATTCAAATACGCGCTCATGAGCGCGCGCGTGGTGGAAACTTTGCGCGCGTCCGGCCTTAGATTGACATGAAAATGAGGCGTTAATCGCGGAGTGGCAGGCACTTCTCGCCAGCCGTACCAGATGACCCAGCGAATAAATTTGCGCGAGCGCTCGTGATAGGTTGGATAACGGAGGAGCGCACGAAAAAATAAAACGACGTTTTGGGCAAAGGCGTAGAGCTGGTTCTGCAAAGGTTTGCGGGATCCGAGCAGATATCCCCTGATCTGTCCGCCGATCTCCAGGACAAAGGATGATTCCGGTTCGTGATCGGTGTAATAGGTCGTGAGAAAATCCGCGAATAGCTCCCGATCTTCGAACACAGGATCGATTGGATCCCCGAGAAACCCGGTGTCACAGCAAAGCTTGCGCACGGCGGCCCGATCAGACCGTCGATAACTTCGGATTGTATAATGTGGTGTCTCGTTCATTCAGCTGCGCTTTGTGTAGCTGGCTTGGACCTCGCGGTAAATGTAAAACAATCGCTCGAATACGCGCGGCCAGGAGAGGCGCTCTTCGGCCAGCCGAGAGGCCCGTGCGCCCAGTCGCGGCAAGTTACGAGCACACGCTGATTCGATCGTCCGGGCGAGCGACTCCGGCGTATTCTCTTCCGCCCAGAACTCCTGATCATGCAAGATAATACGATCCATGTAGCTCCCGCGAATGCCTACCACCGGGGTGCCGCAAGCCTGACTTTCGAGCGCGACGAGCCCAAACGTTTCCTGGATCCCGGGGTGAACGAATAAATCGGCTGCGCGATAATAGCGAGCGAGGTCATTCGATTCCGTGCAATAACGCATCCAGGTCACGTTTGCGTGCCGCGCCTCCAGATCAGCCCACTCCGTTTTTTTTCTTTGGCCAACCGGCCGACATAAAGCAAGAGTCGCCGGGATTCGGGAATTTGGAGTGTGGCGCGAGTAGTTGCAGCATCATCCGGCGCGGGGCTGAAAGTGGTCGTGTTTACCCCGAGATTGACCGGGCGGACATTATCCACGCCCCAGCTGCGCAGGACCGCCCCCAAGCGCTCGGAAGGGACCAGCGTAGCCGCGAATTGCGTATAAAGGTTCCGAACGTAGCGACGCGCGAAGTCCATCACCGCTTCGCCCGCCGTGTCGCCAAGAAATTTGGCCGCGCTCCGGATGTAAGCCTCCGGAAAATGCGAATGATAAAAGCCCACCACCGGAATTCGTAAAGCGTCGCCGCTGGCAATCGCTTTCCAGGCCATTTGGTAGGGGTCGCCAGATTCAATCAGATCAGGTCGTTCTCGCTCGAGGATCTGTTCTACCGCCCGAAGGTTAATCAGGGCGCGATAGCGCGACGACCGAGCGACCAAGGGCGAGTGAATGAAATAAATTCGCGAGCGTTCGCTCGCCAGGCATTCGGTTTTGGCTCCGGGAACGATGAGGACGTGCTCATCCTCGGTCGCGTTCTGGATATAGCTGATTTTCTCATGGACGTACCGCTTTACACCACCGCTCAGAGGCGAATAGAATTGGGTGAGATCGCAAAGCTTCACTGAATTGCCGACTGCCGATTGGCGATTGCCGATTTGAGCGAGGCCGCCATGATCGAGACAATTTCGTCCGCTTCGCGTAGTAGCGGCTTGAGTTTGGTTAGCGGCAATAAACCGGTTTCAATAATCAGCTCGAGCCAGAACAGCATTTCATCTGCCTCTTCTTCTACCACGCCGATTTTCGCGATGAACTCAGCGCGTGATCGGGCTCGGCATGCTGCACGGTAGTTTGCAGCCATGGATGTTCCGCTCCGGATGATTTGATTTGCGACAGCCCGTCCTTGCAGCGATTTCGGTAGTGCCTCGACTAGATGGAAGACGCGTATTGCGAAGTCCTTGGTTCGCGCCTTCAGGGCGTCCGTTCGATTGGTTAATTCGGAAATCGGCATTCGGAAATCATTTGAGCGGAAGCCCGCTCAAATAACGCTCGACCTCGATTGCGGCGGCGCAGCCGGCCCCGGCTGCGGTCACGGCTTGCTTGTAAACGCGATCTGCGACATCGCCGGCAATAAAAACTCCAGGGTGTTTGCTCTCGACCAGTCGCTTGGTGATGAGATATCCGTCTTTGTCCATTTCGAGCTTTCCGCTGTAGGGCTTGGCATTCGGGTCGTGGCCGATGGCGACGAAAACACATGCTATGGGCAGTCGCCTTTCTTTATGAGTAATTACGTTTCGCAAGTCGATGGCGCTCATCTCACCGTTCTCGTCGGGAACGTAGCGGACGACGATTGTATTCCAGATCGGTTCGATCTTTTCATGCTTGAGCACTCGGCCGGCCATGATTTTAGAGGCGCGCAGGGTGTCCCGGCGGTGAATCAAATATATTTTTGAAGCGAAGCGGGTGAGAAATAGCGCTTCCTCGGCCGAGGAATCCCCCCCGCCAATGACCGCCACCGGCACGTTGCGATAAAAGGCGCCATCACAAGTGGCGCATGAGGTCAGCCCGTGGCCGATCAATTTTTCTTCGTTTTCCAATCCGAGGTAGCGTGCCGATGCGCCACTTGCGATGATGAGCGATTCCGTTTCGAGCCACTCCGAATCATCTATTTGCAACCGGATATGGGAGTTGAGCGGCTCGAAACCAGTTGCCTCCGAATAGGAAAAACGCGCTCCGAATTTTTCCGCCTGGGCGTGCATGTTCATGATCAACTGCGGACCATCGATGCCATCGGGAAATCCAGGGAAATTCTCGACCATAGTCGTCGTGGAAAGTTGACCCCCGGGCTGACTGCCTTCGAGGACAAGTGGGCTCAGTTGCGCGCGCGCCGCATAGATTGCCGCGGTCAATCCGGCGCAGCCGCTTCCGACGATGATCACTTTTTCCATTCAATTAAAATTTAGCACGCCAAAGCCACTGGCAA
>QHNB01000308.1 GCA_003217965.1 Verrucomicrobiota bacterium
CGAGCGCCAGCAGGGAGACAGCATGTTACGCGAGCGAGAAGCCAGAATAAGCCTTGCTGCGGAGTCGGCCGATCTCGCCTTTTGGGTTTTATACCCGGAAAAAAACACCGTCTGGATCAGTGAAAAGGGACGGGGGATGTACGGCTTTGCCCCGCATGAACCATTGAGCCGCGAGTCATTCATGTCACGTATTCACCCCGACGAACATGCTGCGGTTCAAGCGGCTTTTGAGCGGGCGCGAGCCTCCGAGCAGACGTTTGAGATTGAGCACCGGATCGTGCTGCCTGACGGCAAAACACGCTGGGTCATCACGCGTGGCCGAAGTCTTTGGGACGAGCATGGAAACGTTTTAGAAAAAATTTGCGTGACAATTGATCTCAGCGCGCAAAAGCAATCTGACCTGCAATTGCAAGTACAGCGGGAGGAGCTGGCACGTTTGAGCCGCATCGCGTTGATGGGCGAAATGACCGCTTCGCTCGGGCATGAATTGAATCAGCCCCTCGCCGCTATTGCCAACAACGCCGCAGCCGCTCGTCGCTTTTTCGACCGGGGACAAATCGACCCCGCGATACTTAAGGAGTTGCTGGCTGATATTACGGCGGCTAGTCACCGCGCCGGAGAAGTGATTAATGGAATTCGAGGGATGGCACGCAAAGGCAAGAGTACCCGGAGTCGGTTAAACCTGAACGCTGTAATCGGTGATACTTTACGGCTGGTGCGTTCCGACATTTTGATCCGGGAAACTGCCATCGTTACGGACTTCGATTCTCGCCTGCCGGATGTGGAAGCTGCCCCGGTCCAGATTCAACAGGTATTGCTAAATCTGATCATGAACGCCCTCGACGCGGTGGAAGCGCTTCCGCCCGCCGAGCGCCGCATCATTATTAGTACACGTTCACTTAAGGGAAAGAGTGCGCAAGTCAGTGTGCGCGATTTCGGGCCCGGCCTGCCCGCGGACCGGGCGGAGAAAGTTTTTGATCATTTCTTTTCCACAAAAGCGGAAGGAATGGGGATGGGCTTGACAATCGCCCGTTCGATTGTCGAAGCGCACGCTGGCACGCTTGGAGCAGAAGACGCCGAGGGTGGCGGCGCGCGTTTCTTCTTCCACTTGCCCGCGGCGCAAAGATTACCGATAAGTAAAGCCGCTTAGGCCGGAACGAGCCGTTGCTGTGATCGATGTCAGGGGCAAGTTGGGCGAACAACTTATAGCATGAGATCCGAAAAATCCGCCGAGAGCCATGTCGTCTGCCTGGTTGACGACGATCCACTGGTTCTTAATTCACTTCGACATTTGTTGGCTTCGGATGGAATCTCGGCGCGCTCTTTTGACAAAGCAGAGACTTTCCTTGCCCACATCGAGGTGCACCGTGTGGAGCTGGTAGTCCTCGACATTCGGATGGCTGGAATGAGCGGCTTGGAAGTGCAAGCATACCTCTCCTCGATCTGTTGTCAGACGCGCGTGATCATCATAACAGGCAGCGAAGGTCCTGACGATGAACGGAATGCCATGCAAGCGGGCGCAATTGCGTTTTTCACCAAGCCGTTTGATGACGAGCAATTTCTCGCCGCGGTGCACGGCGCTCTCGACGACTCTTCAGAGCCTACCTGATCGGAAAATGTCGCGCTTTCCGCCGAAAGCGCGGCTTCCCTTCGCCTCGTAGCGTGGGACCAAGGTCCAATAGGCAGATCGGCTGCGCTCTTTTATTCTTTGGCTTGGATGCCCCGAGTTCCGCTAAGATATATAGAAGTTAAAACCAGTAACTCAGCAGCACTGACTTCTCCCACTAGCAACGAAACACCAAACGAAACGAGCTACACTATGAAGACACAACAGTTGACTAAGAAAGACAATCATCGACCGAATTGGCCCAACCGCTTTTTAATCCTTGGCGCCGGAATAGTCGCCCTTATCATCCTTATTAAATAAAGGGCTTGGTAAGCACTACGAACTCATCTATTGCGAGGTGTCGCAGCAAAACTGCGGATGGAGTTAGTTCAATGGGCTCGTTCAGATTCTTTCGGCTGCCATGAACCCACCTCATGACCTGGCATCCTATCGGCGTTCTCACCGATGAAGTTGCCGACCAAATTATCGAGTTCACCGAAATCCAAGAGCGGGACGAAAAGCAGCCTTTTGATCGTTATACAGATTTTTCCGGTCTGACCCACCTCCAGTTGGAAATCAACCACATCTTCGAGATCGCTCGCCGTCGTCGCGCCGCCGCCGGTGCACCTGTCAAATCCGCCATTCTCGCAGACCAGCCCATCAGTCTTAACATTGCAAAGATGTACGAACGATTGATGGAACGAGCGATAATCACGGTCCGTGTCTTCGAAGACTGCAAGGCGGCAGCTGAGTGGCTGGGCGTGCCGCTGAAAATTCTGTACCCGCCGGGCGAACAGAAACGAAAACCAATCGCCTAGATCGAACAGCTCTCGCGCCGACGCCTTGTTTCGCCGGAACTGTCAGCCGTGCCCCCCCAGCCTTGGTCGCACGGTTACGCGTCTCATAGAGACGCGGCTACAAGAGCTGTGTCCACCGCGAAACTCGGAGGGACAGCCTCCGTGCTGTCCCAGACAGCGGACGAGACAGAGCTCGTCCCTCCGTCTGCCTCACCGCAACAAAGACATATGCTGTCTGCATCAAGAACGTCTGCTCGACCCTGTAGTTCGACAAAATCGCCTCCTACTCGACGAAAGTAAGTCGCGAACGCGCGAGAGGCGATTTTCGTACGGGTCCATATTCAAAGTAATAAGACTAAAGTCTCATAGACGCCTCTTGCTAGTTATCGCAGAGTTTGGTGCTGAAGAGCAGCACTATGAAAATGCGGGCTGCGCCTGGAACGACAACATGGTCCAGCAACTTTTTGGAGCGGGCCTGCGCTTCCATTTCTAGGTTGATCGATCTGGACAATATGGAGCGATCGTGTCGAGTTCTGCAAGGCCGTCTTCATTTACCGCGATTGTCGGCCGTCCGATTGCGAAAGAATCGGCAATGATGATGAACGTTGTGAAATTGCCGGCCGATGTCGAGTGTATCGACGATGCCGCTCTGTTTATCTGGCGACCGCGCGGTGTACTTGATGAGCCGCTTGTGAACAGAATACTAGCGTTCGTGGCAGATCGGGAAGCGAAGTTTGGCAAGCCGTTTAATCGATTCACGGATATGTCCGCGCTTAGTGCGGTCGAGCTTACTTTTAAGTATGTTTTTCACATCGCGTTATATCGACGCCTTT
>QHNB01000051.1 GCA_003217965.1 Verrucomicrobiota bacterium
TTTCGCGAGAACAGTGCGGACGCCGCCGCTCCAACCGCAATGAGTCTTCAAATAAGCGGTAATCTGAGGTTTTTCCATGATAGCACGAAACTAGCACGCCGCGGACAATTGCTCAATTCTGCACAAGGCGAGAGAGGCCGGTAGCCATGACGTTTTCCCGCTCAGCCCTCGAGGCCCCGGCACATCCTTCCATCCCAGCAAAGCGATCTGACACCACTCAGATCTTGTGTTGCAGCGGTTTCAACCAGGCATGCAGTTTTTGTAATCCAAGCTCCAAACGCGTTTTCACTGTCCCCAACGGATCCCGAGTGGTGGCCGCGATTTCGCGATGACTCATCCCCGTGAAAAACGAAAGCTCGAGCGCTTCTCGTTGAAAAGGTGGCAGCGCCGACATTTGTTCACTCAAATAACGTCGGAGATCGGCACGCGCCATTTCGGCATCGCCATCAAAAGTGGTACTGGCACCGGCTGGCCGCTCGTTAAGCTGCTCCTCATAACGGTCTTTCACTCGAATATAGGCCTGCCGCCGGCGAAGCCGATCAATGGCGCGCCGCCTGGTAATTGTCGTTAACCATCCGAGCGGTTTACCGACGCGGGGCGCGTAATTGCGTGCCTGTTTCCAGACCTGAAGCAGCGTTTCCTGCAAAACATCTTCTGCTTCGGCCTGCTCGTGAATCACACTCTCAATAATGGAGCGCAAAGTGTCGCCATGGCGTTCATACAAGGCGGCGAGGGCAGCCTCGTCGCGGTCGGTAATCGCACCCATGATCGCCTCATCGCTCGCCGAGCGGAAGCCGTCTGTTTGAGTTGGCTCAATCATACTTCGTGAAACGTTGAGCCCTTACCGCCGCTCTCAGTTGACTCGAGTGCGCGCCACCAATCGGCATAGGCCGTATCAGAAAGGAATGGGTTGCCCGGATAAAACCATTGATGGACACCCGATTCACAGGCCGCTGTCGGACAATGCAATTTATAATCGTTCCCGATCATCACGATCTGAACCTCATGACCGTTGAAGGAGCGATCGCACACGACGCAGACGCGCTCGTCATCGAGCGATTGCCATTCGCGGAAGTGATCGCAGGCCCGAAGAATTGAAAGCCGTTCATCTGGTTTCCCGTTCCACATGCCTGACCGCATGTTTCATTAAGAATCGGAACGCGACAATCAGGATGGATAACGATGATTGGATCGGAAAAATTCCGATACGAAAAGTGAATAACTTTTGCTGCCCGATAGGGTTATAGAAATTATTGCAACCAATTCTTCCACCTAATGCGTTACTTGATCGATGAGTAACCAGTATCTTGTGCGCACCACCCGGCGCTCCGGTCCACTCGTCGAAATCTTCGACCGGATGGAACGTTATTACGCCGATCATCCGCGCAGCCCGAGCGCAGTCCGGAGACCGCAGTTGTGCCGGCGCGGACGCACCTTCGTTGCTTTGCTTGGGCGCAACTTGCAGAGCGGAATCGCCGGCATTGGCAATACGGTCGAGGCCGCGTTGCGCGCATTCGATTTGCAGTACTTGCGTGCATTGCAACCGCCGCCGCGAAAGACCAAAACGTTGAAATAGAGAGATCGCGTCGACCATCCTTTGCATAACGCTCCGGCTCGGCTAGCAGAGCAAGGCGGCTATGATGTCGCCGTGACGATATCAATGTAGCACGGTGCTCTGTCGCCGTGCCACGCTACATTGCCGTTGGAATCGCCTCGAAAGAGCGAGGCGGCTACAAATTTGTCATCACTCCGAACGCCGCGGCGGAACACGTCTTCAGGCCTGTGCGACGCACAGACGCAGAGGTCTGTGTTCCGCGCTTGCTTAATTACACAGTAACCCAACTGGACGATCCGATTCTGGGTCTTCCGTGATTAATAGGTAAGTCCCGCTGCGCTCATTTATTCCGCGCTGATGACGAATTAACGCGGGAGTTTGACCGCGCTAATTAACGGCCTGCGGCATTCGCGGACGCAACGCGACGTAATCTGCACCTTGACCTTACAAACACGAGGCTCGGTTTTCTGGCGAACCAACTGACATCCGTGAATCGCGCATACTACCTCCCATTTGTTCATCCCCCTTGTTCCCCGGGGCTAAATCGAATTCAGCGGCGGCATCCGCCCTATTCGCCTTCTTCGTGCGACTCAGGGCGCTTCGAAAATGGCGGAGATGGCTCAACGAATTCTTATCGGTAAAAACAAAAGCGACGGCAAGATACTTGGCAATTGTGGCAGTGAAGTTGAGTAATAGCGGGGAGTGACGCTACACGCTCCGAATTCGGCCGTATCGCACGTTGGACAATAAGATTGAAGGTGCGGTGATCGCGTTCGTGGATATGGATATGAGACGCCATGACGGCCAAACAGCGGAGAGGGCAGAAAGGGTCTCGCAACCGCGCAAATCGAGCGCGGCAGTTCAGAAAAGCCAAAATCGCGAAGCGATCCTCGCGCCCGGCGGGTGAATTAGTTTCGACCGTGATGCAAGGCGCGACGGGACGCTTTCCGGGCAAGGAACGTTCAACGCTCGGCAACGGTGAAAAATCAATTACAGAAAGTCCAACCAGCAACACTCTCAGCCGGAACGTCGGGCACGGAAATGGTGAGCTCGAGCTTGCGATGCGACGGTATGCTGATCTTTATGATTTCGCGCCAATTGCTTTTGTAAGCTTGGATCGCGGCGGCAATATCCAAGAGCTGAATGTCGCCGCGACTCAGCTTCTACGACAATCCCGAAGCGCCTTAATCGGCACTCCTTTCGCGCTTTGTGTCGTCAAAACCGATTCCGAGCTGTTTCTAGGTCACCTCCTTCGCTGTCGACGCTCCGAAACTCGTGTCGAAACTGAGTTGCATTTGCGCAACAAGGGTGGCGAAGCAATTCCAGTTCAGCTGTCCAGCTCCCGCCGCACAAAGTCTCTCATGAAGGACGGGCGGCTGCTCTACCAGACCGCAATCATCGATCTGACCGAACGTAAAGCGACGGAAGCGGCACTGCGCGAGTCACAGGACCGTCTCATGATCGCGACCAACGCCGGTAAGATGTTCACCTGGGAGGTTGATTTACGTTCGGGGCGCGTTTTTTGGTCTGATAACGCTGAACAAATCCTCAATATTCCCAAAGAATCATTTCCCACAACAATCGCGGAGGCACAGCGGTTTCTTCATCCCCTCGAAGTTAGGGAGGCGATCACGCTTTGGAACGAAACGGTGAAAAGCGGTGATGCCTTTGATTGGGAACGGCGCCATCTTCTGCCCGGCGGCGGTATTGTTTGGCTGAATTCGCAAGGAGTCATTCTGCGGGATGAAAAAGGTAATCCGATCCGCAGCATTGGTCTTTCGCAGGACATCACCCAACGCAAATGCGCGGAAGAGTCCCTGGCAAAAGCAGTGAGGCAGCGCGAAGCGCTTTACGATTTTGTCCAGCGCCGGCACGAAGCGAAATCGCTTCCTGATATTCAGGCAGCTGCACTGGATGCGGTTCTCGCGGCGTTGCCGTGCCATCGCGCTTCCATTTTGCTCCTCGACGATAAGAACGTGATGCGTTTCGTCGCCTGGCGCGGCCTGTCTGAAAGATATCGTCGCGCGGTCGAGGGCCACTCTCCGTGGGAACCCGGCATAAAGGGCCCGAAGCCGATTTGTATCCGCGACATCAATGTCGCGGACCTTCCACAATGGCTGAAGCGCGCGATCAGGGCTGAAGGTATCGGCGCGGCGGCGTTTATTCCTTTGATGACCCATAGAAGACTGATTGGGAAATTTATGGTCTATTACGACGCCCCTCATATTTTCACCGAGGAGGAGCTCAGTCTCAGCCTCACTATCGCCGGTCAGCTTAGTCTCGGGCTGGAGCGGAAACGAGCGGAAGAAGCGCTCCGCGTATCGGAAGAACGTTTGCGCGCCATTATTGAGCAGGCTGTCGTAGGAATCGCGCGCTTCGATTTAAAAGGTAAAATCATTCCGGCCGATGTCGAGCACAATATGCAGCTCTTTAGGAAGCTGGTTACGAAATCGAAGCCCTTCGAAATCGAGAAATGTTACCTGCGCAAAGATGGGTCTACCTTGTGGGCGAGTGTGAGCGCTTCGCCCATGCGCGACGCGGCTGGCAAAACCGAGTCCGTTGTCGCCGTCGCGATCGATATCAGCGACACGAAAAAATCGTGGGCGGCGTTGGAAGAGGCGAAGGAGTTACTGGAAACAAGGGTGCGCGAACGCACCGCCGAACTGGTGGCAGCGAATGAAGAACTGCAAAACGAAATCGCTCTCCGTAAACGGCTGGAAGGAGAGATTATCGGCGTCAGCGACCGTGAACAGCGTCGCCTCGGTCAAGATTTACATGACAGTCTTTGCCAGCATTTGAGTGCGACTGCCTTCCTCGCCCGGGCCTTGGCCGATCGTATGAAAAGCGGGAAACGTGTCGATCCCGCTGAACTGGACAAGATCAGCCGGTTGATCAATGACGGCGTGACCGAAGCGCGAACGATCGCACGCGGGCTGCATCCCGTGGAGATGGATCCGGCCGGCCTCCATACCGCCCTACATTCGTTGCTCAGTCGCCAGTCTCAGCTGTCATATCGTCTGGATATGGACGAGGAACCGCCTATTTCCGACCCCGCAGTTACGTTACACCTTTACCGGATCGCGCGCGAGGCTGTGATCAATGCGAACAAACATGCCTGCGCACGCGAAATCCTGGTGCGTATGCGAAGTTCGGCGAGCCAGATCGAACTCAGCGTGACTGATGATGGCATCGGACTTTCCCCCGATTCGCGTCTCGGAGCGGGAATGGGCCTGCAAATCATGGATTATCGCGCTCGGTCAATCGGTGCTCGGTTGGAGATCAAAACGGTCAGGCCGCATGGGACGCGCGTGGCGTGCTATTTGCCACGGCGATGACATTGGCCTTTCAATTTTCGCTCGTAGGGGCGGTTCGCCGAAACCGCCCGGGGCGATTGAGTCAATCACCCCTACCGTGCAAATGAAATCGACCGCGCAAATTGGAAAAGAAGCGACAAAGCGCGCAAAACAAGCCTCGGGCCAACCGAGACCGTTGGTATCGAAACCGCAAGCGCCAGACGCGCTGTCCGGCGGTGTCGTGGACAATCCCAAAAGCGAATTGCCGGAAGCGATTCGTATTGTGGTGGTGGACGATCACCCCCTGTTCCGGCACGGTCTCGTGCAACTACTCAACTCCGATGACGGGTTTTCTGTGGTGGGGGAAGCCAGTAGCGCGCCGGAGGCGCTAACCTTGGTCCGAAAACTAAAACCGCATCTCGTCATTGTGGATCTGGGCCTGAAAGGACCAGGCGGGCTGGAATTGACAAAATCGCTTCGGGCCGAATTTCCCAAGCTGCCGGTGCTTGTGCTCTCGATGCATGACGAACCGACTTACGCGGTCCGGTCAATTCGCGCCGGCGCAAACGGCTATGTGACCAAACAGGACGCTCTTGGAAGCGTCATCGCAGCGGTGCGTGAGGTGATAGATGGCCGCGTTTATCTCAGCCCATCGATGGCGAGTGAAGTGATCTCCAACGTTGTTCTTGCAAGGAGAGAACCTGGTAGCAATCCAACCGACGATTTAAGTGATCGCGAACTGGAAATTCTGGAACGAATTGGTAAAGGAGAAGAAGTTAAGTCAATTGCCAAGGCGCTACATCTCAGTCCAAAGACGATCGAAACTCATCGCGCCCATATTAAAGAAAAGCTTGGGCTCAAAAATGCACGGGAGGTTGCGCGCTACGCCGTGCAATGGATGAGCGGGCGCAGCGCTTAGCCGGTAGCGACGGTTCACCGAATCGTTCCGTCGGCGAGTCCGGGCTCACCACAACAAAGCGGAGGGACGGACTCGGTCCCGTCCATGCAACCCGAGACCGACGCGGAGGTCGTCCCTCCGTCGCAACGTAACGAAATTGTGGCTTGGGTTCGCTCGCCACTCCGATAGAAAACTCACGTGCGCGCGGCTTTTCTGCTCGGTGTGGCGGTTTTTCTCTCGGCAATTTCGACGGCATCGGCTACAACCAAGGGTCTCAGTCAGATCGTTACCCCCGATTTGCAGCCGGAAGGCGATCTTTCGATCAGTGCACAAATTCAGAGCGAGCGGATTGCGAATCCTTACGAAGTCCAATTTGAATTGGGATTGACCAGGTGGGCTGAGATTGCCGTCTTCAAAGGTTTCAAACCCAATGACGTGATTCTTGCCACCGAGCTTTCGCTGATCAAAAGAGACCCGTGGCTGCTTTCCACCGGATTCTTTGACTGGTCACCACATCGTCACGTTGATCCGAAACCGTTCCTCGAAGGCGGTTATTACGGAGAACACCAAAAATTTATTCTCGGCGTGGTCCACGCCGATTACCGCAACGAGGCAATTTTGGGTTACGCCTACGATTTTAACAAAACGTGGCGCGTGCAGGTGGACTTCGTAAGCGGAAGCGGTAACTCATCGACCATCGGGTTTACCTGCAATCTGACGCGCGATTTACAATTCAATCCCGCCCTCTATATCACTAACGACAGTCCCCATGACCTGCTTGGTTATATCGTCTTCACCTACACCTTTCACCTCTGGGGAAAGGCGGAAGCTCAGAAACAAGGCGGTTTCTAAGTCTGGCGGTCGCTTGAATCTCGAATAGGGTCGTGCTGCGAGGGAAAGTCCCGTTTCTCCAGTCGACGAAGTATTTCGCTTAGCAGCATTTCGTTCTTTAAATTCACTTGATAATCAAGATCGGCACGAAGCCGGTCTTTCTGCGCCTCGCGATTCTGCGACATCAAGATAATCGGCGCCTGTAGTCCACAAATAATTGCGAGCACGAGATTCAGGAAGACGTAGGGGTAAGGATCAAATTCTTTTTCCGCAAGCAGCCAGGTGTTTCCCGACATCCAGGCAAGAAACAGGCCTATTTCGAATGCGATGAATTTCCAGCTACCTCCGAATTGGGCGATTTTATCGGCGGCGCGATCGGCCAGTGTGCGATTGGCCGCGTCTTCTTCGTTTGCATTTCGTGAGACGCGATGGCGCAGCAACTCATCCGTGCGGCGCAAGCGATTGGTAATGGCACTTAACATCTCAAGGACAATGCGGGCATCACTCGAAACGAAGGTTAGAAAATTCTCACGCGTAAGTACAGCCACGTGCGCACGCTCGGTCACAACAGCATTGGCGGACCGGCCATGACCATCGATCATCGCCATTTCGCCGAAAAAATCGCCTTGACCAAGTTCGGCCAGGGTGACATCGCGGCCATCGGCATCGATAACGTAAATCCGGACATGTCCGTTCTCGATCAAATACATGGCGTTGCCTGCATCTCCAACGTGGAAAAGCTGCTTTCCAGCTTCCAACTCAGCTGGGGTCAGGAGGGTGCAGAGTTCCTCCACCGCCGCGTCATCAAGGGCGGCGAAGATAGGGACACTTCGCAATCGTGCGGAGAGATCGGCGTTGGCACATGACCGTCGCTGTCCGGCCTGAGACGACTGGCGCGATCGCATTTCTATGGCGATGTTCGGGCTCATGTGCGCTTTAGCTTCAATAACGGAAATAGTATCACATCCCGGATCGATTCGGCACCTGTAAGTAACATCGTCAGCCGATCGATGCCGACCCCAAAACCACCGGCTGGCGGCATACCGTACTCGAGCGCGAGCAGAAACTCCTCGTCCACGCGCTGGGTTTCTTCGCCGGCTTGTGCGAGCAGACGTGCCCGCTGAACCATCGGGTCATTGAGCTCGGTGTAGCCGGGGGAAATTTCGACACCGTTAATGATCAGCTCGTAAACGTCGACCAGATCGGGATCTTCGCGGTTCTGTTTCGCCAGCGGGACCAATTCTTTTGGGCAATGGGTAACGAAGAGCGGATCAAACGTCTTTTCTTCAATCAGTTTTTCGAAAACATGCTGGGTCACTTCGAAATCGACCAGCTGCGGAAGGATCTCAACGCCGAGCTGTTTGGCCCCTTCCCGGCGTTGCTGGTCTGAGATTTCAAACCAATCCGAGCCCGCTACTTCGCGGACCAAATCGTAATAACGTGCGCGTCGCCACGGTCGCTGGAGATTGATCGTACGAGTGATATTTCCTTCGGCATCGCGATGCTCGATTTTCAATCCACCCGCGACCTTCTCCGCCAAATGGCAAATAAACGATTCAACAAGGTCCGCCATCATTTCGAAGTTCGCATAAGCCCAATAAGCTTCGAGCATGGTGAACTCGGGATTGTGCCGGCGTGAGATCCCCTCGTTTCGAAAATTGCGGTTGAGCTCAAAAACCTTGGTAAAGCCGGCAATGAGCAACCGTTTTAGATAGAGTTCCGGAGCAATGCGCAGATAAAGATCCATTCCAAGGGCCTTGTGATGTGTTCGGAATGGCTCCGCCGCCGCGCCCCCAGGAACCGACTGCAACATCGGCGTTTCAACTTCGACAAAGCCGCGCTCTTCAAAAAAGCGCCGTGTTTCGCGCAGGACAAGGATGCGTTGGGCAAATACATCTCGCGACTGATCATTCGTGATCAGGTCAAGATAACGCTGACGATAGCGCGCCTCTACGTCCTGTAGGCCATGCCATTTTTCGGGCAGCGGGCGGAGCGATTTTGCCAGGATTTCAAAGCGATGGATCTTTAGGGTTGGCTCACCGGTTTTCGTCGTAAAACAGGTCCCTTCCGCCCCGATGAAATCGCCAAGATCGAGCAGGCCAAAAACCTCCATCGCCTTGGCTCCGAACTCTTTCGTCTGTAAATAAATTTGGATCCGGCCAGTGGCATCGCGTAGATCGAGAAAATGGCTCTTGCCCATGTCTCGATGTGCGGTGATGCGACCGGCCACACGAAAGCTCGCGCCTTCCGAGAATTTTTCACGAATATGCGCGATGTCGCCGGAAGTCTCAAAGGAGGTTCCAAAAGGTTCAATCCCGCCCGCCCTTAGCGCCTCGAGCTTTCCTCGGCGCAGAGCCAGCAATTCGCTCTCCTCCTCCATTGGTCGCCGAATTTAAGACGCAACCGGAAAATGAACAGCAGAATGCAGGGCAATGTACTTGCCAACGAACTTCCAGCAGTGAGATATTTCGCCTCCCGCGAGGCCGAATTTCCCGCAGCGCGGGAAAGGCAACATGGCTCTCGATTTACCGGAAACGACATCAAAGATCGGCGGTCCGCAGGTCCGGCAGTTCTCGGTTTTTTTGCCGAACAAAGTGGGTGCCATGCTCGATATTGTGAAGCTGCTCAATACCCACTCCACCCATGTGGTCGCGCTGAGTGTTTCCGAGTCCACTGATTCCGCCATTGCACGAATAATCGTGAGCGATCCGGACCGGGTGGAAATGTTATTCCGTGAAAACGAAATCGCATTCGGGGTATGCGACTTGATGGTGGTGGAGCTGCGCGAAGTCGCCACGCAACTGATCAAGCTCCTCGCCGCGCTGCTGATGGCGGAAGTAAACGTGCATTTCAGCTATCCCCTTCTCACGCGTCCCAATGATCGCGCCGCCCTGGCCATGTATGTTGACGATGCGGAATGCGCAAGCTCGGTGTTGTTAGGCGAAGGATTCCGTCTGCTCTCCCAAACCGACATCTCACGTTAATTTTGAACGGTGCGCGTCGACATTTTGTCCAGCGTGCAGTCGATTGACAGCTCTGCTGGTCTTGTTAACAAAAACGTCTGATGCCTGTCCTAGTCACTTCTCCGTCGCCCCGCGTTGATCGCAGCTATTTTATTGCACTTGGTCTGGTCATCGCGTTGGCGGCCGGTGAAGTCTTAGCCGCACTGATCCATTTTAGCGCTAAGACACGGACCGAGCGCGCTGCCGCGCCGACGACAACATCGGCGCCAATGGTCTCGGAAAGCGCTGGGCCGGCAGCTCCAACCGCAGCTTCTTCGCCCCCCTCGCCGGCTATTCCGCCGAGCTCGGCGACCTTGTCTGCATCCGAGCGCCTGCTCAAGGAAGCGCGCGCCCTCAATGAGCGGGGCGATACCGCCAACGCTCTCGCCCGGCTCCAGGAAGCTTCGCAGCGCGATCCTACGAACCCGCAGGTGCTGGCGGAGATGGCGACAATTTACGAATCCATTCAGCTTTTCGATCGCTCGAACGAAACCTGGCGAAAAATTCAAGAACTCGGACCATCCGCCGGCACACTTTATGAGCTTGCGGACATGAAACTGAAAACGGGAGTACCGGCAGTCACAGCCAGTCCTCCCGGGCACTCATTCACGGACAGTGCGGGAATGCCACTCGATAACGAAGGCATCCCGGAAGGCTCCAATTTTGGGGTTACTGATATCGCGACCGAGGAAATGCCGGATCCGGAAGCAGAGACGAATCTTCGATTAAAGATTGCGATCAAGGCGCGTCCGGGTGTGCCCATCGATCATTCGAAGCTGCGCATCATGGTTTTATTTTATGACCTCGTTGACAACGAAAAGGTCGTGCCCACGGACGCGGATGTGAGTTATGAATGGATGAGCACGAAGCACGATTGGATTGAGACGAATCCGGAGACGTTGATCGTGACCTATTTGCGCTCGAAAACTCATGCCATCACTTCGGAAGCAGCGCTCTCTGCTGCCGCGGCAGCGGTTACCCCCGGAAAGAATTCGCCAAAGCCTAAAAAACGTGCGGAATCGAATTCCGATTCACTGCCGGGTGATGCTGGGCGCCGAAAATATCTCGGTTATGTGATTCGCATTTTTTACAACGATAAACTACAGACGCTCCGCGCCGAACCCGCGCGCCTGCTGAATGACGCGCCCAATCCTTCACCGTGACGCAATTGCTCATCGTGCACCGCGACGCCGACATTGGCCGACAGCTGGTGCAACTGGTGACGGATTACACGGGATACGAAAGTGCCTTCACTCGGAGTGAGAGTGAAACCCTTGTCTGGTTGCGACGGCAATCGGGGGCACATCCGCGAATCCTGCTCATCCAACTTGATGCGCCGGGACTCGATGGACTTGTCCTCGGCGCAACGTTGAGTGGAATTTTCAGCGGCCTGCAGACGCTGTTTTTTCCGCCTTATTCGGCTGCGGAACAACGGATCGAAGTTGCCGGATCAAAAATATTTCCGGAACCGATCGACGGCGAGCGATTGATCGCCATGATCGAACGCTCCGTACGCATGATCGGCAACGCGCCGGATTTATTCCATGCCATCGACATATTACAAATGTGTTGCCTGGCAAAACGAAGTGGCGGGCTGCAAATGGTGACCGGCTCGCAACTGGGCACGGTTTACCTGAAGGATGGGCGTATCCTGCATGCAGAAACGCAAAGCGCCCGGGGTGAGGATGCCGTTTTTGACCTCGTGGGTTGGGGCGAAATCGAGTTCGCTTATGACCGTGGCGTTAGCCCTCCAGACGACACCGTAAAAAGAAACTGGGATGAATTGCTGATCGCGGCCATAGAGGAACGACAGCGTCGCGCCCTGCCGGAGTGGCGGCGTCAACTGGCATGAACATTTTTTCCCTGCGCGGCTTTTGTATATTTTTCGTGCCGATGAGAAACACGGTCCTTTTTCTGGTGTTCTCCTTCATCGTTGGTGCGGCCAATGCTCAGATTCAGGTCCAACTAAAATTCAATCGCTTGCAGTACATCGCTTACGAACCACTCATCGCTACGGTCACGATCACCAATCGCGCCGGTCGCGATATCGATTTACGCGACGAAGGGGGACAGCATTGGTTCGGCTTTGAAGTGACCCGGAACGAAGGCCAATCGATCGGGCCTGCCACGACCCCCGAATCGCCACCACTCCAGATCGAGGCGAGCCAGAGCGTGACGCAAAAAATTAATCTCACTCCCTTATTCCCGATGCAGGATTTTGGCGCGTACCATGTTCGCGCCCATGTCTATTTCGCTGATCTCGGTCGCTATTTCTATTCGCCTGCCAAAGTAATCGAGATCACCGACGCCCGGCCGATTTGGAAACAAAGCGTCGGCGTCCCTGGCAGCAGCGGCGCCGGCGGCGATGTCCGCACCTATTCGCTGATGACAAATCGATTTCCCGATCACACCTCTCTTTATGTGCGGGTGGAAGACGAAAATCGCGGCATCGTTTACGCCACTTATTCGCTCGGACACGTGATCGCGTTCGACGAACCACACGCGGAAATCGACCGGGAAAACAGGCTTCACGTTCTTCATTGTGCGGGGCCGCGTGTCTGGTCTTACGTCACCATCGGACTCAATGGTCAGCTGCTGGCACGATCCACTCTGGTGGAGACGAAAACGCGGCCGCATTTCAAACGAACTGCCGAAGGCGATGTCGCTATCATCGGTGGAATGACCGAATCGGCCGCGGCCCGAGCGGCCGAGAATGCTGTCCCGAAGTTATCGACGCGTCCGGATAAGCCGCCCGGAGACTGAAATCTTCCTGAAAAATGTCTCGGCGCGTCACACGAACGATTTTTATTCTGCTCTGCCTATGCGCGGGCGCTCCTCGACTCGAGGCGCAGCTGACCCGGTTTACCACCATCGTAATTGACGCCGGTCATGGTGGCTATGATCGCGGGGGCATTCCCGGTCAGCGCATACCGGAAAAAGTGATGACACTGGATGTTTCGCAGCGGCTGAAACCGCTGCTCGAGAAAGCGGGCTACCGTGTTATCATGACGCGCGATAGCGACGTTTTTGTCCCGCTTCCAACCCGGATCGCAATCGCCAATTCCTATCCCAACGCCGTCTTCATTTGCGTTCACTTCAACTCTGCCACTCGAAGCGGCGCTAACGGGATCGAAACATATTTTTACAGCACAGAGAGCGCTCCCCTTGCCGCCAGTATTCAAGGGGCCGTGCTCGGCGGTGCGCCCACGGAAAATCGAGGCGTGCGCCGGCGCGGTTATTATGTTTTACGCCGCACCACCATTCCGGCGGTGTTAGTCGAATGCGGGTTCCTGACCAACCCAACTGAGGCCCAATACGCGCAAAGCGCCGCTTATCGGCAGAAATTGGCGGAGAATATTGCCCGCGGAATTCGCAGTCGGCCCGCCTTGGCCGCCCGCACCGACTTCACAAATCGCGCATCACATGTCGACGTCGGCCTGCAACCGTTTTACGATCAGCGGTTCATGCGCGATTCCAGTTCCAAACACCACAAGGGTTCAAAATCGAAAAAAAGGTCGTCGAGCAAAAGGAAACATAAATCCACCTTGAGCGAGCAGTGAACTCGCCTGTCGTCAGTTCGGCTGAAATGAGGGCCGCGGAGAACTCCGCTTTCGCGAAAGGAATTTCGGCGGAAGCTCTCATGAACACCGCCGGCGCTGGAATCGCACGCGGGGTGCAGCAATTTTTTCCACAGCCCGGCCACTGCCTTTGCTTCGCCGGAAAAGGGAATAACGGCGGGGATGCTCTGGTCGCTGCTGCGCATCTGAAGCGCGCTGGCTGGCACACCGACGTACACCTTTCGTTTTCAGAAAATGAATCCAGCGATTTGCTTCGTAAAAAAATTGCTGAGTTCCGCGATACGGCAGCAATTGAACGCATTTTGAATGTTTCTCCGTCGTTCATCGTTCTCGATGGATTGCTTGGACTCGGATCGAAACCGCCGTTGCGAGGCCCGATCCTGGCCGCCTGCCGCGAGATCAACCGGCTTCGCCGCGAACAGAGTGCCTATGTTTTCGCGGTCGATCTCCCGAGCGGACTCGACGGCGACACGGGGGCAGTTGATCAAGATTGCGTCGTGGCCGATTTCACCGTCACCATTGGCGCGGCTAAACGGGGTTTGCTTGCTGATGACGCGCTCAACTTCATCGGCCGGCTTGCAGTTGTTTCCTTACCTGAACTTGGGTTGCCGGATACGGAGGAAACCATCGCCTGCTCTACTTCGCTCCAGGACGTACTGCCGCGGCGGCAATTCAGCGCCTTCAAGAACCAGTTCGGTCGTATCGGAATTGTGGCGGGTTCGCGCGGCTTCGCTGGCGCGGCGACCATGTGCGCGTTCGGCGCGCTTCGCGGCGGTGCTGGTTTAGTAGAGGTCTTCGTTCCAGAAAACATTTACGAGATCGTTACCGCAGCGGCGCCATTCGAATCAATGGTGAAGCCGATAAAAACATATGCGAAACTGCGCGACGAAGCAGTTGACGCGTGGGCGATCGGGCCGGGATTGGGCAAGACGCACGCAAAAGAGATCACGGCGCTCGTTCAACAAAACGAGAAACCTATGGTCGTCGATGCTGACGCGCTTAATGTTTTGTCAGGTCAGGTAAGCGTTCTTAAAAATTGCCGCGGACCGCGCTTGTTAACGCCGCACGCCGGAGAAATGAAGCGGTTGGCCGGCGATCATAAAATTTCGCGCGCAGACATTGCCCGGAAACTTACCACCGAATTCCCTGTCACGTTGTTATTGAAGGGCAGCCGAACGATTGTGGCGGAGGGAGGCAAGCGCATCAGTTACAACACAACTGGCAATCCAGGCATGGCCACGGGGGGAATGGGTGATGTCCTCACCGGTGTCTGTGCCGCTCTGATTGGGCAAAAAGTTTCCTTGTTCGACAGTGCACGGGTTGCGGCATGGGTTTGTGGTCGCTCGGCCGAGTTGGCGTTGTTCAATAATAGCGCCAGCGAACAATCGCTGCTCCCCCGCGATGTGCTCGAGCATCTTGGGCGCGCATTTCGCGACCTGCAAGGAAGCGCGATCTAGCCGAATCTTCTCGTATGGCACTAATTTCGGAGTCGGTAGATACGCGCGGCATCACTCCGCCAGAATCGCTCGGGAGCAGGATTAAGAAAGCGGTTGGTCCGATCGGCGTCATCGGCGTCGTCATTCTGAAGTTCATCGCCAAAATCAAATTCATTTTGCCGATTCTGCTGAAGACCGGCGGCTCGATGGTGTTGATGGTCGGTGTCTACGCGAGCATCTGGGGTTGGAAATGGGCACTTGGATTTGTTCTGCTCCTGCTTCTGCATGAGTGCGGTCACTTGATCGTGGCAAAGTGGTTCGGGCTGGCGGTGAGCGCGCCGATGTTCATTCCTTTTATGGGCGCCTTCATTGCATTGAAAGAAGCGCCGCGCAATGCCTGGATGGAAGCGTGCGTCGGCATCGGAGGCCCGATACTCGGTTCGCTCGCGGCGGCGGCCTGTCATGCGCTTGGGCTCGCTCTGAATTATCCCTTGCTCATCGCCCTCGGCTGGTCGGCCTATTTCCTAAATCTCTTCAGTCTGACACCGGTTGGGATGCTCGATGGTGGTCGGATCGTCAGCGCATTGTCACCGTGGTTATGGCTGCCTGGATTCGCCGCACTCGGGTGGCTCGCTTGGACCCACCCGAACTTTATCGTCTGGATCTTATTGTTCGCCTCATTGCCGCGAATTGTTTCACTCTTCCGCAAACGAACGGAGGAGGAACAGCGCTACTACGAAGTCGCGCCGGCACAGCGCTGGTTGATGGCGCTGATGTATTTCGGATTAATTGGTGCGCTCGTTCTTGGCATGCACGTGTCGCATTTGCAGTTGCTCGAGCGAGTGGATGCAGCACGGCAGAAATTCGAACAAACCTTCCCGCAGGCGGAATAATCCGCGCCCATCGACCGACACCCGATCGAATAGTTCGCAATCAATTGTAAACCGTCTTCGGTTCTGTGCCGGAGGGTCGAGCTTCGCTCGGAAACTTACTTGACATTATATAGCCAATCTTATCCGCTACGGAGAATATGAAAAAAATGAAGGGCCAATCAGTAAGGTTAGCTGCCCTCACAATACTCTTATCCGCGCTTACGCTAGCTTCAGCAGCGGCTAGATCCTCCAAGAAACGTGCATCTAAGCATGCTCCGCAACCCGCCCAAGTCACAATGTCGGTCTTTGCCACCGGATTGAACAATCCGCGCGGTCTGAAGTTTGGGCCCGATGGCTTCCTTTATGTTGCCGAAGGGGGCATTGGCGGATCGAACTCTACTATAGGGCAGTGCGTTCAGGTTGTTCCTCCTGTTGGGCCGTATACAGGCAGCGATACCAACGCGCGCGTCTCCAGGATCGTCAATGGCATCCCGGTGCCGGTAGGTGACCCTCTCCCGTCCAGCCAGACTGCCCCCCCTCCCAGTTTTGTTAGTGGCGTAGGCGATATCGCTTTCATCGGAGACACCCTTTACGCCTTGCTCGCCGGAGCGGGCTGCTCGCATGGTGTGCCGACCGTCCCGAATGAAGTGATACGCCTTAACGATGACGGCAGCTGGACCCAGATCGCCGACCTGAGCGCGTTTCTCGCGGCTAATCCTGTCCAGAATCCCGATCCTGACGACTTCGAACCCGACGGAACCTGGTACAGCATGATCGAGGTTCGCGGTGATCTCTACGCCGTCGAGCCAAATCATCAAGAGATCGACCGTATCTCCCCAACGACAGGTGAGGTCAGCCGCGTCGTCGATGTTTCCGCAAGTTACCCCCCGCCCACTAATAAGAATCGCGCCTGGGTTGGCCCGACCGCGCTCGCTTACCATGGTAACTTTTTCTTCGGCAATCTCGGTCCTTTTCCGATTGAACCCGGCACCCAGCAGGTTCGGAAGCTGACACCGAGCGGCCAGTTTAAGACGTGGGCCACTGGGCTCACGACGGTCCTTGGCCTCGCGTTCGATGATCGTGACCGTTTGTACGTGCTTGAGTCGATGACCAATCCGGGGCTCCCGGACCCGAGCCAGGCTGGGTCAGGCAAAATCGTGCGGATTGACCCCTCGGGTGCCCAGACCGTGGTCGCGAGCGGATTGTCCTTTCCGACTGCCATGACCATCGGCCCGGACGGCGCGCTTTACGTTTCCAATATCGGCCTTGGCGCGCCACCGCTTGGGCTGGGGCAGGTTTTGAGAATCACGGTGCCGTAGCCGGCGATTTCATAAATCAGAACTGGCTCTGATGTAGCCACGACGCTCCGTCGCCGTGCCTCCCGCCATTCCACCGCCCCGACCCTCCTCCGCTGCGCTTCGGCGCGGCGGCCAGAGAGTAGGGCAACTACAGAAGTCCCCTAGAATGTTCATCAGATGAGCTTATGTAGCCACGGCGCTCCGTCGCCGTGCTCTCGGCATTCCGGCGCCTCATTAAACACCCTCACCTCAGTCCTCTCCCTGAGGGAGAGGAAGCGACTCGTGAGGACGAAAT
>QHNB01000052.1 GCA_003217965.1 Verrucomicrobiota bacterium
ATTATTTTTGCGACCCAATCCGGCGGTTTGCCATTGGCCAGCTGCGGCTGGCAACGTTTGCACGGCCGATAACCGGCTGAAATGGCGTCGCCGATTCTCTCGAAGAATTCCACATGCTCGCGTTTCGGCCGGGATGGACAGGAGGGTTTGCAGAAGATGCCGGTAGTCTTGACGGCGATGAAAAAGACGCCGTCGTAGCTCGCGTCGCGCTCAGTCCAGACGCGCTCCATTTCGTTGCGGGGAAGAATCGTGTTCACGCCATTAATCTAGCACTGACGACAACCGAAAAAACGGCGTCACATTTTGTCCCCGCCGAATACAAGCAGCGACGAGTTCAGGGCAGCCTTAGCGCGTTCCCGGCAGTTTGCCCAACGATCTCTGTCCGCTGAGACTCCGAAAGCTTTCGCGCGCAGGAAGCGGACACTACCGCGAGGTGAGGACGATACGCCGTGGCGTGATTTTTCAGAAAAATAGTCAGAGATGTCTCGTCCGAGCCGGACTGGCATATTCGCTCGACATGACAAAGGGGTCCGACCCGAACTGGCGGACCGGCTCGACTCAGCCGTTCCGCTGAAACTCCGAAATCCTTCGCCCTCCACGGCGGGCAGGCTGAGCAGACAAGCGGACGCTACGACGAGGAAATGAAAAATATTTTTGCCAAGCAGTTGCTGATTTATAGAATTCACCGCACGCTGTCTCGACGGCGCGGGAACCTCAACCATTTGCTCTTCTGAACGAACCACATCCTCTCGCCAATTCTATCGCGTATAACGGTTGGCGGCGGGTGGTCGGGAGAAATGGAGTCCGCTGATTTTTATGGCGAACTTTTTTCCGCGCTGGACAAATTGGCTGCCGCTCAAGATCTCCATCGCCGCGCTCCTGATTGTCTGCGGACTAACGGCCGGCACCTGGTATTACGTCACGCCGAAATACACCAAAGTTGGCTACGAGCCGATCCAGCCGGTGCCGTTCCCGCACGATATCCACGTGACCCAGCTCGGGATGGATTGTCGTTATTGCCACAGCTTTGTTGAAACCGCGGCGCACTCGAATGTGCCGAACACGCAAACATGCATGGCGTGTCATCAGCAGGTGCAGAAGGACAATCCTAAGCTCGAGCCGGTGCGCGCGAGCTGGAAAACTGGGCAACCGGTGGAGTGGGTCTGGATTCATCGCCTGCCCGATTACGTTTTCTACAATCACGCCGCGCATGTGAATCGCGGGATCAGCTGTGCCGTTTGCCACGGTCAGGTGAATCACATGCCGGTGATGTATGACGCAAAGCCGATGAGTATGGCGTGGTGCCTCGATTGCCATCGGCATCCGGAAAATTATCTGCGCCCGGAAGACCAGATCACGAATCTGGATTGGAAACCGGATGATGTGAATCCAGCGGCGTTCGTCGCCCAATATGGCCAACCCAAGGATGCAACAGAAGATTTTGGGAAGAAGAAAAAATTAACACAACGCGAGATCGGCCAGACGCTAAAGGAGCGCTGGAATATAAACCCCTCCGAGAATTGCCAGACCTGTCATCGATGAAGCGCATCGTCACCCATCCGCCGGAGCCAAAGAGCGGCCGCCAGTATTGGCGCAGCGCTGCGGAGCTAAGCGATACGCCGGAGTTTCGGGCCTGGCTGGAGCGCGAGTTCCCGTCCGGCGCCGCGCAATTGAATGGCGATGAATGGTCGCGTCGCAGCTTTTTGAAATTGATGGGCGCATCGGTCGCGCTCGCGGGCTTCGGCGTCACAAGTTGCCGCCGCCCGGAGTTGCACCTCGTGCCGTTCACGAAAACGGTCGAGTGGACCATTCCAGGGAAATTCCTTTATTACGCCACGGCGATGCCGCGTCGAACCGGGGCGATCCCGCTGCTCGTCACCACAGTCGATGGCCGCCCCATCAAACTCGACGGCAACCCGCTCCACCCGGCGAGCAATGGCGGCAGCGATGTGTTCGCGCAGGCCGCGATTCACGATCTTTATAATCCGGAGCGTGCCCGGCGTTTTACCGAGAATGGCAAGACGAGTGATTCTGCCGCGTTTGAAAAATATCTGGCCGATTTACGCGGCAAAATGCAAGCCGATGGTGGTGCCGGCCTGGCTTTTCTGGTCGAGGAAACGCATTCGCCGACGCGGGAGCGACTGCGCGGCGAGCTCATCAAAATGTTCCCGAAGATGCGGTGGTGCGTTTACGATCCACTTTTGAGCGAAGCGCAAAATTTCGCGACCCAGATTAGTTTCGGCGATAATTCGCGTCTGGTTCCGCGGCTGGAACGGGCCGATGTCATTCTCGCGCTCGATAGCGATTTCCTCGATTGCAGTGAAGGCGACCTCTCCTCCACCCGCGCGTTCAGCTCACGGCGCCGAGTCACTTCGCCAAAAGACACGATGAACCGGCTCTATGTGGTCGAGAATCGCTTCACCTTGACTGGCGCGATGGCCGATCACCGGCTGCGTCTGCCAGCGAGTCAGATTCCGGCGTTCGCCCACGCTCTGGCACTCAAGATTGCGATGGCGACAAAAGATCCGGGGTTGGGTTCGGTGATTGCGACCTTGCAAATGCCGCCGGGGATGACGCCGCAATTCGACGACCGATGGCTGACGGAAGCAGCGAACGATCTCGTCTCAAAACCAGGAGCAAGTCTCGTCCTGTCCGGCCCGAATCAGCCAGTGGTGGTTCAGTTGCTGGCCTACGGAATCAATTCTGCCCTCAAGAATGTCGGCAACACGGTTCTTGTCCGGGAGTTTCAGCGGAACCCGCGCAACAACAGCATTCTTCAGCTTGCCGGTGATATCGCCGCCGGGCGGATCAAGCAGCTTTTTATTCTTGGTGGCAATCCCATCTTTAATGCGCCTCGTGCCATTACGATTGATCCGAAAACGAGAGAGCCGGTGGATTGGCCCGACCTGCAAAAGCGAGTGCAGGATGTGATACGACTTGGTTGTTACGAAGACGAAACATCGCCCACGTGCCGCTGGAATGTCCCGGCGTCGCATTTCCTCGAATCATGGGGCGACGCCCTCACCTCCGAGGGTCATTATCTCGCGATCCAACCGATGATTCTGCCGCTTTTTGGCGGCTTGTCGGAATTGGATTTGATCAACGCGGTGCTCGGCCGTCCCAACGTGGAGGGTCCTGATCTCGTTCAGGAAACTTTTCGCGGAACCAATCCGGTCGGCGATCTGGCAACGGCGTGGTCCAACTTTTTGCGCGATGGATTTGCGCCGCATGTCCAGTTGCGAGATCGGGCGCCGAATTTCAATGGGAACACGGCCGGTGGAATCGCGCACAATCTCTGGAACCCAACGCCAGCACCGACGCCGCAATCGCCCGAGATCGTGCTCGTTCGTGATTACTCGATCGACGACGGCCGTTACGTCAATAACGCGTGGTTGCAGGAGATGCCGGACCCAATCACCAAGCTGACCTGGGATAATGCGGCCTTGATAAGTCCGCGCTATGCCAAAACCTTGGCGGTGGAGACCGGCGATCTGATCAAAATCACAATAATCCCCGTAGGGAGAAAACCGGCTGCACAACCTTCTCCGGCTCGAACCGGGACAGCGAAACCGGCCGAAACTGCGGGACCGCCGCTTCGCGAGCTTGTCATTGCCGTACTCATCGCGCCGGGACACGTCGACAACTCCATCACCATTCCGCTTGGCTATGGGCGTATGAGCCTCACCAGCACCGGCGAGCATGTCGGGTTCGATGCTTATTTTCTGCGGACTCCGCAAAACCCGCATTTCATCGTCGCCGACGGAAAAATAATAGAGAGCGTGAAGGTTGCGAAGACCGGCGGCAAATATCCGCTGTCGATCACGCAGGACCATTTCAGCATCGAGGGGCGCGGCCTGGTCCGAGAAGCGACGGTGGAACGTTATCGTGAAGATAACGAGTTCGTGAAGAAAATCGCGGGCGACGATGAACTGCCAGCGAAACTGCCAACGATTTACGCGCATCCACCGCTGACTGCGCCAGAGCAATGGGGCATGACGGTCGACCTAAACACTTGCACCGGCTGCAGCGCTTGCGTCATCGCCTGCCAGGCGGAAAACAACGTGCCTGTCGTCGGCAAATTGCAGGTCGCGCACGGACGCTCGATGCATTGGCTGCGCATCGATCGGTATTTTGCGACCGAACGCGCCTATGATCAGGATAAGGGCCAGATACCGGAGGACCCGGAAATCGTCCACGAACCGATGATGTGCCAACATTGCGAAAATGCGCCGTGCGAAACCGTTTGTCCGGTCAACGCCACCATTCACAGCCAGGATGGACTGAATGTCATGGCCTACAACCGCTGCATTGGGACCCGGTATTGCGCGAACAATTGTCCGTTCAAAGTCCGTCGCTTTAACTTTTTCGATTACAACCAGCGGTCAATTGGCAAAAAGAAAATCGCCGGGGCCTTCAACATCTATAAGGAATACTTCGCCCCGCTGACCGAGAAGGGTGCGCCTGACATAGTCAAACTGCGCAATAATCCAAATGTCACGGTGCGGATGCGTGGCGTGATGGAGAAATGCACTTTTTGTGTTCAGCGAATCGAAGAAGCGAAAATTTCCGCCCACGTGCACGCGGGCACATCAGCGAATACGAAGATCCCGCGCGATTCGTTTACAACCGCCTGTGCCCAGGCCTGCCCCAACGACGCGATTGTTTTCGGCGATATCAGTGACCCGGAGAGCCGCGTTTCCAAGATTAAAGAACAGGATCGCAATTACCGGCTGCTCGAGTATCTGAATGTGAACACGCGTGTGAGCTATCTGGCGCGCATTCGCAATCCCAATCCGAAGATGCCGGACGCGCGAAAGATCGGCGTGGCCAGTCCGAACGAGAGACCGGAGAAGCCGGCGAAACACCAGTTTGAACAGCACGACAAAGGCACGTTAAATCCAAACGAAAGCCCCGGCGGCGAGCCGCCGCCGACGGGGGAGCAAAGAAAGTGAGCACTCCTTTCCCTGTCAATCTGAGCGGAGCAAAGCGGAGTCGAAGAACCTCTAACTCATTTCTCGTTAGCTGCTTGGCCGGTAATGTCGCGAACATTTGTCGAGAGATCCTTCGCCGTCTTCGCGGTTCAGGATGACATTTATTAAGATGGACGGCGCGACCACAGCTCCAGAAATGATCGCAGAGGAAGCTTCGACTTCGGTCGAGCGGCCGCTGGCCCGGGTGCCGCTGGTGCTCAACCGGCGCAGCTTTGCTTGGGTCACAGAACGCATTTCCGCCGCGGTGGAAGATCGCGCGCCGAAATGGTGGTGGATCGCGTTTGCCTGCACGGCCGCGCTCGCTGGCATCGGTCTGTTTTGCATTGGCTATCAAATTTCGACCGGCGTCGGCACCTGGGGTCTCAATTCGCCCGTCGGCTGGGCTTGGGACATCACCAACTTCGTATTCTGGATCGGTATCGGTCACGCCGGCACGCTCATCAGCGCCATCCTCTACTTGCTGCGGCAAAAATGGCGCACCTCGATCAATCGCTCCGCGGAAGCGATGACGCTTTTCGCGGTGATTTGCGCCGCCATTTTCCCCGGCATCCACGTTGGCCGTGTCTGGATGGCGTGGTATCTCGCGCCGCTGCCGAACAACTACGGCATTTGGCCCAACTTCCGCAGCCCACTCCTCTGGGACGTGTTCGCAGTCTCGACCTACTTCACCGTTTCGGTGTTGTTCTGGTACACCGGACTTGTTCCCGATCTCGGCACGTTGCGCGATCGCGCCACTTCCAAGGTGAGAAAATTCCTTTATGGAGTTTTCGCGCTCGGCTGGCGCGGCTCGAACCGCCACTGGCGCCATTACGAAATGGCCTATCTCTTGTTAGCCGGGCTTTCCACACCGCTCGTGCTCTCGGTGCATAGCGTCGTTTCCTTCGACTTCGCCACCTCCATTCTGCCGACGTGGCATTCGACCATTTTCCCGCCTTACTTCGTCGCCGGCGCTATCTTCGGCGGCTTCGCCATGGTGCTGACGTTGATGCTACCCGCGCGCGCGCTTTTTAAGCTGCACGACATCATCACCCTGCAGCACATCGATAAGATGGCCAAGATCATCCTGCTGACCGGTTCGATGGTTAGCTACGCCTACGCCATGGAGTTTTTCATCGCCTGGTACAGTGGGAACCAATACGAACGCTTCGCTTTCTGGAATCGCATTCTCGGTCCCTACTGGTGGTACTGGTGGGTGGGCATGCTTTTTTGCAATTGCCTTTCGCCGCAGCTCTTCTGGAACCGCTGGTGCCGCCGCAACGTTTTCGTCGTTTACTTCGTCTGCATGTGTGTGAACGCCGGCATGTGGTTCGAGCGCTTCATCATCATCGTTGGTGGATTGCACCGCGATTTCCTCCCGAGCTCATGGGGCTTGTTCATCCCGACCTGGGTGGACATGTGGACCTTCGCCGGCACCTTCGGCATTTTCCTGTCCCTCTTCCTCTTGTTCATCCGTTTCCTGCCCCTAATCGCGATGAGCGAAGTGAAAATCGTTTTGCCGGAAGCCGATCCGCATTACGGCGCCACGCCGGGCGAGCATCACCCGGTAGCGGCAGGTGGAAAGGAGCGCACATGAAAACGCCGTACGGGCATAACGTTTACGCCATCGCGGCGGAATACCGGAGCGCGGCTGCACT
>QHNB01000329.1 GCA_003217965.1 Verrucomicrobiota bacterium
TGATTATCGCCTCGGCCAAATCATCCGAGTTGTCGCGCCAGCAGGCCGAAGCCGGGCAGATTTCGCATGCCCGGTTCGAAAAAATCGAGGACGCGGCGCACGCCGTCTTCCTCGATCAGCCGGACCGCTTCGACGAATTGGTCGAGGAATTCCTCAAAGAGCTGCCGACGACTTCCCCAGATATTACAAACTCGACTGGTTAAACCAGTCATGATTGAAGGTCCGACTGACTGAGCAAGGTAATAACGCAGCAATATCGAGAGATGTCTCGGTCCGAGCTCGCCACGGGACGAGTCCGTGTCGCCGCGGCGACCGAACCGGACTGGCGACGCGTTCGACGCCGTAGAGGGCGAGCCAAAGAGATGCCACATAACGCCGAGCCGAACCGGCAAATATCTAACACACGCTGATGATTCCGCTGAGACTCCGAAGGCTTTCGCCCTCCACGGCGGGCAGGCAAGCGGACGCTACAGCAATCCGGGCCGGACTGGCATTATGCGCGCAGCGCGAGATTGGAAGAATAGTCAGAGATGTCTCCCGACCTTCGCAAATGCTTCGGCGAGGCAGGCCACTAGCGGTCGACATGACGAAAGGCTCCGCGTCCGCTTCGCTCAGAGTGACAAGAGTTAGAGTTCACAGTTGAGTCGCTCGACGAGACAAAAGACTGCCGCAACGCGCACCGCTCCGAGCCGGAGTGGCATTTCATATTAGCCCTGATTTTGATCTCCGTCGTTCCAAGTCGTGCCTGATTCCTGCTCCGGATATTTCATCTCATGCATTTCAAAAACTTGACTGGTTAAAGCAGTCAAGATGTGAGGGCTCGAGCTCTATCGCCCCGTTTGACTCGCTCGCTGCAGGCTCCGCTAGTTCGTCGGCAATCCGACGCATAACCTTTCCACGCGTACGATGGGTCAGAAACCAGCCCGCGCTGATCGGGAGCGCGAGCAGACTTCGGCAGAATTAGCGAAGGGGCTGCGTCAGTTCCGCCGGTAACAGTGGCGTCGCGCCGTAATGCGACGCGACATAGGCCCCGAGCCGACAGGCGATTTCCAGCACACGCTGGTGATCCATTCCGCGCGTGAGCCCGACCATAAGTCCTGCCATGAACGCATCGCCAGCGCCGACCGTGTCCTTCACTTCTACATGCGGCGCCGGCGCAGTCGTCAGCTTGCCGCGATCCCAAAGGGCGGCGCCCTCTTCAGCGCGCGTCACGCAAACACAGTAGACCCCCGTGGCCTCCGCCAGCGTCTGACAATCGCGGGCGATCGACGCATCATCGCGCGGCGTGTCCGGGATCAATTCGCCGGTGCGAACCCAATGGGCGACGCGTCCAACTTCGCCGTCATTCAGTTTTAAAACGTCGGCGCGCCTGGCCAGATCCATTACGAGCGGCGGATCCTCAAACGACGGACGTAGATTCACATCAAAAAACTTCATCGGCCCTTTCATGGCGAGGAGACGGTCGATCTGTTCCAGGAGCTCATAGGTGGCGTTGCCCTGTTCATCCAGCGTGGCGATCACTGTCCCTGTGGGCAGACCGATGCGAGCGCGCGTAACAAATTCGGCGTTCACCCGTTTGTGGCCTGCTACTTCGAGAATCTCGTCCCCGAGCGGATCGCGTCCGACGCATGAAATGAGTGCGGAAGAGACGCCAATCTGCGCCAGATGCGCGGCCACGTTGAACGGCGCACCGCCCGCGTGTTTACCTGACGGCAGGCAATCCCACAGGATTTCGCCGAAAGCGTAAAACTCAGCAGGCATTTGGGAAGCAGTTGAGACTTTTGGTTGAGAGTTGAGAGAAGCAGTCAGGGCAGGGACGCGGCCAGCGCATCCGGTTCGTAGATGAAGATGAGATCCTGATCCATTCCCTTCGGATCGACCGAACGCTCAAACACGAGGAGGTCTTCCGTGCCGATAAGGCAGTGCTCCATCCCGGGTTGGAGGTGAAACTCAGCGCCGGGCCTCATCATCTCGACCGTAAGCGATCGCTCGTTAGGCGGACGCCAGAGGACAAGACCTGCGCCTTCGCGGATTTCGAGTCGCTCGTCCTTCTGTTCGTGCATCTCGAGCGCGAGATATCCGCCTTTACGGACGACGAGATACTTCTCCACCCGGGGGTGTTCATGCAGCGTGATGACAACCCCGCCCCACCCGGTGCGAATCACGTTATCGCTCGTGTGCTCGATCTGATGGAGCAATTTTGCGAACTGCTCCGTTTCGCCGATTCCGTCCCGAAACGCGTCGTTCCAAAGGCGACATGCTTCGCGGCAATAGCGATTGAACGACTCGCGAGAGTTGATCGGCGACAGCGCGCTCAGCTTCTGTGCGATCTCGGCGAAGCGCGGATCGGCGGCGAGCTTCGCGTGATCGAGATCGAAGCTCGCGCGCATTAATGTCCGCTCGATGTTGAGACGCGCACCGCGCCGTGGGCATTGCTCAGCCGCGGCCATATGAATCCGTAAAGCGCGACGAAGGCGATCGCCATGACGATGAATGACGACGCCTTCTTGGCAGATTGGCCGAGGCCGAAGATGCCCAGCGCGAAAATGGTCGGGAACATGATCGACATGAAGAAGTAGGTCAGGAACACGCACCCGACGGAGACCCAGCCGAGTTTTGCGAAGATCAAAAGGCAGAGCGCAACCGCGGCGACGGAGTACCATCCGAGGACTTTGTAGGGTGTAAACTTTTTAAGGATTGCGCTGCCGGTAAAGCGGCCGATCAAGAAACAGAGGAAGCCTAACGAGGCGAGATTTGATGCCGCTTTGTTGCTGAAGCCGAGAACACCATTCGGGTGCATCTCGATCCAGCCGCTGAAGAAACCGGTATTCGAAACACCCGGCGCCTGCCACGACGGGGACAGCGGCGGCACCTGCGACGTCATGTAGTTGATGAAGAAGCTGAAAATGCCGGCCTGCGCCGCGACGTAGAGAAATTGCGCGAGCACCGCCATCCAGAAATGCGGATGCGACCAGATCGATTGGCGCGTGTCCGGCGATGACGTGTCCAGGTTGTAATCGTCTTCCATCTCGATGTCCGGCATTGGAGCGAAGAAGAAGACAATGGAGAGGATGAGGACGATCACCCCGATGAACGCGTACGGAATCCAGAGGCGCTCGCTGCCGGTGCTAATGCCGGCCGCATTTTTCGAATAAAAGAACGCGCCGCCCGCGATCGGTCCGAGAAGGAGGCCGATACCGTTGATGGATTGCGCAAGGTTGATGCGCGTGGCGGCATACTGCGGAGGACCCAGGACGGTGGTGTACGGGTTTGCGATCGTTTCGAGAAAGGTCAGGCCGGCAGCGATGATGCAAACGCCTAACAAGAAAGCCCAGAACTGAGCGATGTGCGTGGCGGGAATAAACCAGAACCCGCCCGCGGCGACCATGAGCAAGCCCGCGATGATGCCGCCTTTGTAGCCAAGCTTAATCGCGAGCCAGCCGGCCGGGATCGCCATCAGGAAATAGCCGAGATAATGCGCGAACTGCACCCAGGCCGACTGCGCGAGATTGAGATGCAGCTCCTCCTGAAAGTGCTTGTCCATCACGTCGATCATGCCGTTGCAAAAGCCCCAAAGCGCAAAGAGGAAGACGAGAAGGAAGAAGGTGAAGGCGACGTTTCGTCCGTCCTCGATCACGAACATGCCGCGGCGCGCGGTGTGCGGGTCCATGCGCGCGGCCGGCACAGTGGCGCGGGGTTTTGTCGTCATTGTCGGTATAGCCATTCGTTAGTCTCCTCTCATTAAAACGTGACGCCCATTTGCGCGCCGATCACGACCGCATCAGGAATATCACCGGTGCCGCCGGGATCGATCACATATTGCAGGTCGGGTTGGATGTAACTCCACTTGGTGACCTGGAATCGATGCCCGACTTCCAACACCTTCTCGGAATCCGCGAAGTGGCGCCCGGGGACGTGAACACTGCGCGCGTAATCATCACTTAGATCGCCGTAGATAAAATGCAGTATGGTCCGGTCGTCATCGCGCCCGGGAAACAGGCCTTTGTAATGGAGTCCGACGTTCACTTGGAATGGCACAATCGAGATCTCCGATTGCGGATAATACCCCGACGCGACAAACACGCACAGCCCCTGGTCGCTGCCCGGCGCCTCCTGATAAACCATTTGATCGGCGTGAACATAGAAGCCGTAGGAATGATCTTCGAATCCGCCAAGGAACCGCGGATAGAAATCCCACTGCGAGAAAGTAACCCCAATGTGGTAATGCCCCGGCATTCCCTTTAACACCGGTGCCGCAGTTCCTTTGCCGTCGCTTGCGCCTGAGGTAACCGGTTGTTTGAATAACTGCGGTGTCCAACCGAATTGCGCAATCGCGGTATAGCCATCCTCGCCGCGAATGCTCCAGTCGAGCCCGTGTTTCGTGTTGTCGAACATTCGGTTCGATGTCTGAAACAGCCCGAGCTTCACATTGAACTCGGTCGACTCGTAGAAGGCCGCTGCTGCCCAGACCGGAAACGGATAGGCGGAAAAACGCGTATCGAAGAGTACATTCCGGATATCCAGCCTCACTTTGTTGTGCGCGAGCTTCTGCTGGAGATAAACCTGATACAGGAACGGCCGTTGTCCACCGACCATCTGTTGCACTGAGTAGATACTTCCCACGTACTTTCTCGTGAGATCCTCGCCCGCGCGATCGATCCCACTGATCACGAAGAGTCCGCCTTTCCAACCGAAGAGTTTCTCCAGATCGAACTTCAACCCCGCGAACGCGTCGCTCACGATCGTGGCGTGACCGGGATGAATTCCGCCGCTCACGTTGCCGTTGTAGATACTGTTCTCGAACGCGAACACCTCCACGCCCGCCTTGAACAGGCGCGCGCGCAATCCGCCCCAGTCACCCGTCATGTAATCGTCCGGGGTGAACCCAGGTTGTTGGACTTGCGCCTCCATCTCAGGCTGTAAGATAGAGCGGTTCGTGCGCGAAATCGGAATCGTGTCCTGCGCCAAAGCGCCACTAATCGAAGCGAGAACAAACCCGATCGCACACCCGAAATCGAGTTTGGATCCGAGGCAAATCACACGGTTCCTACCTGCCCAAGGCTCTTAGCGGACCTTTCGACTGTCCAACAAAATCACGCGCAACCGTCACCGACGACCTTGCCTGTCTTCTATCCTTTCAATAGTCAGAGATGTCTCCGCTGCGGTCGACATGACAAGAGGGTCGGAGACCCGACCACAGGCGGGCAGGCAGCGCGCTTCTCCTGCGAGACCGCGTTGTATAGTGGAATATGCGCGCGGTCGTCATCACATCACATGGCGGAGTGGAAGGAATCGGTGTGGGGGAGGTCACGACTCCACCCGTGCCAACGGCGGATCGTGTCCGGGTCCGGGTCCACGCGGCGGGATTGAACCGGGCCGATATCCTGCAGCGCCGCGGCCATTATCCAGCGCCTCCGGGTTACCCGCAGAACATTCCCGGACTGGAATTTGCCGGTGAAGTGCAAGCGGTGGGAGAAGCGGTGCACGCGTGGAAAATCGGTGATCGGGTTTTTGGAATCACCGCCAGTGGAGCCCAGGCGGAATATGT
>QHNB01000330.1 GCA_003217965.1 Verrucomicrobiota bacterium
AAGGAACAACCTGCGTTCGATACGGCAAACATGGATCCGTCTGTTAAGCCTTCGGACGATTTTTTTCTTTACGCCAACGGTGGCTGGGTCAAACGCACTCCCATTCCGCCGGAGTATTCGCGCTGGGGGAGTTTCAATCAACTGATCGAGAAAAATAATGAGGCACTCCACGACGTGGCCGAAGGCGCCGCCAAAGACACGACCGCGACTGATCCCGATGCGAAGAAGGTCGGTGATTACTATGCCAGTGGAATGGATGAAGCGACAATTGAAGTGGCCCGGGTCAAACCGTTGACTGACGAGTTAAAGCGGATCGACGCCGTTAAAACTCGTGATGATGTTTTGCGAGAGATCGCCCATCTCCATGATCTGGGGGTGAGCTCGCTTTTCGGATTCACGTCAGGCCAGGACGACAAAAACAGCACCATGGTGATCGCGCAGGCTTATCAGGACGGATTGGGCCTCCCGGATCGCGATTATTACACCAAGACCGACGATGCATCGAAGAAACTGCGCGATCAGTACGTGGAGCACGTGACGAAAATGTTGAGCTTGCTCGGCGAAGACCCAAAGGCAGCCGCTGAGCACGCAAAAAAGATCATGGCGATGGAGACGGCGTTGGCGCAAGCCTCTCGCACGAAAGTCGAGCTCCGCGATCCGCAGAAGAACTACAACAAAATGAAAATGGCGGATCTGCAATCGCTCACGCCCGACTTTAAATGGAACGCTTATTTTAAGGACGCCAACGTGGCCAGCCCTGGTGACATCAACGTTGGTCAGCCCGATTTTTTCAAGGGCGCGAACAAGGTTTTCGCCAACGCACCAATTGATGATTGGAAGGAATACTTCCGCTGGCATCTCATCCACAGCACGGCTTCAGAACTCTCGAACGATTTCGTTAACGAGAACTTTAACTTCTACGAAACAGCCCTGCGCGGCACCAAGGAAATCAAGCCTCGCTGGAAGCGAGTCGTCACTTCGACGGACGGCGCAATCGGTGAAGCACTCGGGAAACTTTATGTTGCGGATTATTTCCCGCCTGAATCGAAAGCGCGCGCGCTCGAGCTGGTCAATAATCTGCGCGCTGCTCTCTCGGACAGAATCAATGCCCTGGAGTGGATGGATGACGCGACCAAGCAAGCAGCCCAGAAAAAGCTCGCGGCGATGAACGTTAACCTTCGAAGTCAATCGTGAATTAAACAAGATTGGTAAACCGGTCGACCGCTCCGAGTGGGGCATGACGCCGCCGACGGTCAACGCTTATTACAATCCGAAGTTGAATGAGATTGTTTTCCCGGCCGGAATTTTGGAGCCGCCATTTTTCAATCCGAAAGCGGACGATGCCATTAATTATGGCGGGATTGGCGCGGTCATCGGCCACGAGATGACTCACGGTTTCGACGACCAGGGCCGGCAATACGATGAGGTCGGTAACCTGCGCGACTGGTGGTCACCGCATTCGGCGGCAAAGTTCAAGGAGCGTTCGGGCGCCGTAGTGAGGCAGTATTCCGAGTACGAACCGCTGCCGGGTCTGCATGTGAACGGCGAGCTGACCCTAGGCGAAAACATCGCCGATATTGGCGGAGTCAAAGTCGCCTATGCCGCGCTGCAAAAGGCGCTTGCCGGAAAACCGCAGGAGAAAATCGATGGGTTTACCCCGGACCAGCGTTTCTTTCTTGGGTACGCGCAAATTTGGCGCTCGGTTCAGCGGGATGAAGATCTAAAGCTGAGGCTAAACACCGATCCGCACTCGCCGGCCCGTTATCGTGTGAACGGCCCGTTGCAAGATTCGGTGGATTTTCAGAAAGCGTTCAACATTCCTGATGGTTCGCCAATGGTCCGGCCCGCTGACAAACGCGTAAATATCTGGTAGCGGCGAGTTGACCTCAATCGCCCACGGGTGGTTCAGTGAGAGCGAGAGATGTCTCGGCTTCGCTCGACATGACAAAGTTCTGCAAAGCTCCCGCGATTACGAGCCGCACAAGCCGCCAGTGCGCCTTGCACCGAGGAATCTCACAACGTCCAACGGCCTCGGCTACATTTTTACACTCCCAATCAGCAACAAGCATGATGCCTGTTAGCCGCACAGGCTGGAAGCCTATGTTCCAGCAATTTTCCCACCCCAGGACAGGATTTTCGCTTTGGTTCCGGCTGCTTCGGCTTCTTTGATGTCGCCGTTGCGATTGTAAAAAAGCGACAGACTGGTCCAACCGATTTGATCGTTCGGACGCAATTCGGTCGCGCGTTTACCTGCGTCGATCGCCTCGGGATAGCGACCAAGCTTCATCAAGGCCATCCCAAGAGCGTGCCAGCCGTCAAAAAATTCCGGATCGACCTCGACACAACGGCGATATTTTTCCACCGCGCTTTCCAGATCGCCGATCGCCAGATCGCCGTTCGCGTCGTCGAAGATTTCGTCGCGCGAATCCATGCTGCCGCTATCTTCAGCTCGCCACCGATGCTTCGAGCCCGGCAACGCGCCGGCGCTCGCGCAACCATTCATAGAAAATGAGGGTCCGTTTGCCGTGCAACAGTCGCTCGTCAAGCGATGCCCGCTTGGCTACACCTTGGACGGGGTCGGGTGGATCGCGTTTCTCCACCACGGCGACCATGATGCCATCCGCAGTGGGGAGCGGTTCCGTCACCTCTTTGGGTTTTAGATCGGCAACAGCTTGTTTGATTAGCGGGAGGTCGGGTGGTTCATTTTTCGGCGGAGCTGACGGCGCTTTTGCTTCCAGATCATCGGACAGCGTAAAGGGAGGGAGCTTTTCCATCTTCAAATTCAATTTCTGGATGGCGCTTGTAACCGTGTCGCCTGACTTGAGCGCCTCGCGCAAATCGTGCACAGTTTTAGCCGCACGGGCGCTGAGCAACTCCCGCTCACGGGTTGTCTTTAATGCCTCGACGATTCTCGGCTTCGCTTCCTCAAGCGTAAGCGGCTTTGCTGGGACGACGCTGGCGAGATGCAGGATGTAAAAACCATCCGCTACCTGAATCGGTTCGCTCGTTGGCTCGGCTGCTGAAAGCTGAAAAGCGGCATCGGCCAGCTGCGGGACCTGCTTCAACTTCGGATCAGGACTAGCTTGTGTGAATTCGCCGGTGTTGTTGATCGATAGTTGAAACTTGATTGCGACCGCACCGAAGTCGGCTCCTTTGTCTGCGAGCGCCTGACTGACGTCGTTGGCTTTGTCAGCCAATTTCTGCAACGCATCCACTCGCTCTCTGCCGGTCAATTTCTTCTGCTCCGGGGACAAACCCAGGACCAGGAACTGCACTTTGCGTTTCTCCTCGCTTTTCAGCTCGTCCTTGTGGGCCTGGTAATATTACTTGATATCGTCGTCGGAGATTCTCACCTCGTTCGAGACCTCGTTTTTGTTGAAATGAACGACACCGACTTCGAGTTTTCCGT
>QHNB01000331.1 GCA_003217965.1 Verrucomicrobiota bacterium
GTGGTAGTGGTCTTTATGTGAAAGGCCTGACTGATGGATTTCATGATGTGCCTCCACCAGATCCGGTCTTGCGCGCGCAATTGAACGAGCTCTCGCTTGCTCAATTGGTCTGCCAACTGCAAGAGACGAATCCAGAGCTTGCTGCCCGCGTTGATCTAAGAAATCGGCGCCGGGTCATGCGTGCGCTGGAGATTGCGTCAAGCGGGAAGAATCGTCCATCGAGAGAGTGGAACGGAGTCGCGGCGGCCGGCATTGGCAGCGGCGAAATTTCTGCCGCTGAGACGGGGGTAGCTACACGAGCGGCGAAACCGCAAAGCGAGGGAGGTGTCTTGCTGATTCGCGACCGCGACGATCTTTGTGGCCGAATTAATGACAGGGTGTACGCAATGTTTCGTGCGGACGTCGAGGAAGAAGTGCGCGCTTTAACCGAGATAGGATCGACGGCAGCGCATGCTCTGGGATTGCGCCAGCTGCAACGGTTTATTGCAGGCGAGATTCCGCGTGATGAATGTATCGCACAAATTCAGCAGGCAACGCGTCGCTATGCCAAGAGGCAGTTGACCTGGTTCCGTCACCAAAGTAATTTTCCGCAGCTGAATTTGACTCCGTTTTCACACCAGGAAGCAGTCAGCGCGATTTTACAAATGGCGCAGCGCCATCTCGCGCGGGAATGATTGAGACAACCCCGAGAAAGCAGCAGGAGCGCGCGCTTCTGATCGGACTCGAACAAGATGGCGTCTCCAAATGGGACTTGCGCGATTCGATGGAAGAGTTGCGGGAGCTGGCCAGCTCTGCCGGAGCCGAAGTAGTCGACACGGTTACCGGTCATCTTCAATGACGAACTTTCTCCAGCGCAGGGGCGTAATCTGGAGAATCTGCTCTCGCGCAAAGTGCTCGATCGCACTCAGCTCATTCTGGATATTTTCGCACAGCGTGCGCGTAGTCGAGAGGGGCGGCTCCAGATCGAGCTCGCCCAACTGCAATACCTCTTGCCCCGACTGACCCGGATGTGGAGTCACTTGTCGCGACAGAGCGGCGGCATTGGCACGCGTGGGCCGGGTGAAACCCAGTTGGAAGTCGATCGGCGCCGGGTCCAGGAACGAATTGCGCGGCTAGAGCGTGAATTGGAAGCGGTGCGTAAACATCGTTCCGTGCAGCGGCAGGGCCGGAAGCGTCATCAGTGGCCGGTCGCGGCTGTCGTCGGCTACACCAATGCCGGAAAATCGACGTTGCTCAATTTGATGACGGGCGCAGATGTGCTCGCCGTAGACAAACTCTTCGCTACTCTGGATCCCACCACGCGCAGCTTCACTCTGCCGAACAATCAGCGCGTTCTCTTGACCGACACGGTTGGTTTTTTGCGGAAATTACCGCATACGCTGATTGAATCATTTAAAGCAACGCTGGAGGAAGTGAGTGAAGCCGACTTGCTCATTCATGTCGTCGATTCGAGCCATCCGCGGGTCGACGAACATATGCGCGCTGTCGACAACGTGGTGAACGAACTTGGCGCCTTTGGCAAGCAGACGCTCATCGTTTTCAACAAGATCGACATTTTGCAAAATCGAAACCTCGCTGAGACTTATTGTCGGCGCTTCCCGGGAAGTGTGGCAATCTCGGCCAGAACCGGGCAGGGGATAGATCAGTTTGTCGAAGTCCTGCAATCAGCTCTCGGGGCGTGGCGATTGCGCTCGCGCTTTCGTGTGCCACTTAGCGAATCGAATCTGATTGCCGAAATTCATCGTGTTGGCCACGTCCTTGATTTGCAATACGACAGCGATCACGCGGTCATTACGGCACATGTGCCACCGCATTTGGAGCAAAAGCTCAGTAATTTCGCGAAACAAACTTGAGAACGGTAATGAGGCCGGATTTGGAAGATCGTGTAGAAGAGGAGGTTGCATTCCCTGGTTCTGTTCACCTGCGTCGATGGCAACAATTCTTAACCAGTCGCTTTGGTCTCGATCGCACTCCCGTTGTGCGGAAAGTGATCATAGCGGTGATCGGGTTTACCGTTCTCCTTCTCGGCGCCGCCATGGTCGTGCTGCCCGGGCCAGCCGTGATCATAATCCCGATTGGGCTTGCGATTCTGGCGAGCGAATTCGCATGGGCACGGCGCATTTTGCGGCGAGGAAGCCTGTTCGTGACACACGTCCGTCGTCATCGCTGGTGGCCAAGAAATCGTTAATCGCCCTCAACACGACATGACGACTCGCGAACGCGTGCTCGCTCTGGTGAAGCGCTTCCGCCGAGTTTATCCGGAGGCGCATTGCGAACTTGATTTTAAAAATCCGCTCCAGCTCTTGATTGCGACGATTTTGAGCGCGCAATGCACGGACAAACGGGTGAACATGGTCACGCCGGGACTCTTCAAAAAGTACCCGACGGCAGCAGCCTTCGCCAAAGCGAACCCCACGACGCTGGAAAACGAGATCCGTTCGACCGGATTTTTTCGGAGCAAAACAAAAAGCATCCGCGCCGCCTGTGCCGCAATCGAATCCGTTCACGGCGGCAAGGTTCCCGACACGATGGAAGCACTAACGGCACTCCCCGGCGTGGGTCGGAAGACCGCGAATGTGGTTCTCGGTAATGCCTTCGGTAAGAACGACGGAATTGTTGTCGATACTCACGTCATTCGTTTATCGCAGCGGCTGCGCCTGACCAAAGAGACCGACGCGGAGAAAATTGAGCGGGAACTGATGAAGGTAGTGCCCCCGTCCGACTGGACACTCTGGAGTCACTGGTTGATCTGGCACGGGCGTCGTCGCTGCTTCGCGCGCAAACCCGATTGCGGCGCTTGCGAAGTCTTCAACCTTTGTCCCAGCGGAAAGATTTTCCTGAAAAATGGTGAAGCGCGGAAACCCGAACCGGCCGCCACTTAGGTTTTTTCCGACTTCTGCAAATTGGGAACGCGTTCGACCGTTTTCTGGGCGCGTTCGCGCAGATGGGTGAATTGTTCCTCTAG
>QHNB01000091.1 GCA_003217965.1 Verrucomicrobiota bacterium
AGGCATCGATTATCTGCGAAGCATTTTTGTCGCGAAGAAGAGCGAGAATGACAGTCGCGCATTCGGCGGCAAATTCATCGCGCCACGTTCGACGGAGCGTTCGTGCTCCCGCCGGATTGTGCGCACCGTCGATCACAATCTGTTCGTCCCAGATTTGAAAACGTGCGAGCCATTCAATATCCGCCAGCCCTTTTCCGAGCGCATGATCTGAAAAGGAAATCCGAGCCGCCCGTAATGCGGCGACCGCAACTCCAGCATTCAGCTTCTGATGTTCACCCCGCAATCTGATCCGGCTTTTCGTCCATGGTTCATTGACAAATTCCAACGGAGCATCGCATCCGGCTGCGCGCTTCCGGATCACTGTCTCTGCTTCTTTTGATTGCGGCGCCGAGACGACTGGAACGTGCGGCTTGATGATTCCGGCTTTCTCGGTCGCGATTTCCGCAATCGAATAACCAAGCCATTTCTCATGGTCAAAGTCGATCGGCGTGATGACCGAGACCGACGAGGGCACGGCGTTCGTCGCATCAAGGCGCCCGCCCATTCCGGTCTCGAGGATGAGAATTTCGCAACCGGCGTTGCGAAAATGTTGTAGAGCAAGTGCGGTCGCGATTTCAAAAAATGTCGGATGTGGATCCCAGGTCGAAATCAAATCGCGAATTTCAGTGAGGCCGCAGGCGACTTTGTCTTCAGCGATCATTTCACCTCCGACCCGGATACGTTCCCGAAAGCTGATAAGGTGAGGGGAGGTGAAAAGACCAGTGTGATGGCCGGCGGCGCGACAAATCGCATCTGCCATGGCACAAACCGAGCCTTTCCCGTTCGTGCCGGCGACATGGATAACTTGCGCTGGGAAACTCAGCTCTAGTTCGCCCAGCAAACGCCGGACATTCTCGAGGCCAAGTTTGATGCCGTAACGCTGGGTCGAATAAAGCCACGCCAGCGCTTCGCTATAGTTCACGCTGCCGGCGCGAAAAATTGCAGAAATTGCGCGATCTGCGGGCGTAATCTCCTGCGGTCGACGATCTGGTCGATCAAGCCATGCTCTTTTAGAAACTCAGCTGTTTGGAATCCTCTCGGCAAGTCTTGGTGTGTCGTCTCCTTGATGACGCGGGGGCCGGCAAAACCAATCATGCTCTTTGGCTCTGCCAGAATGATGTCTCCAAGTGAGGCGTAGCTCGCCATCACGCCTGCCGTGGTCGGATTTGTGAGCACTGAAATATAGGGGAGTCTCGCATCGGCGTGCCGGGCAAGCGCGCCGCTGGTTTTCACCATTTGCATCAAGCTCAACATTCCTTCGTACATACGCGCGCCACCGGAAGCGGAAATGATGATCACGGGAACGCGCTCGCGGGTGGCGAACTCAATCACGCGCGTGACGCGCTCGCCTACGACGGAACCCATGGTCCCGCCGAGAAAAGTGAAATCCATCACGGCAACTGCGACGCGCATTCCTTCAAGCTTGCCGTGTCCGCTAATTACCGCGTCCATCAAGCCGGTTGTTTCCTGATATTTTTTCAAACGGTCCTTGTAACTCGCCATCCCTTCGAAACGAAGCGTATCGACCGATTGCAAAGTTGCATCCATCTCCACGAACGTGCCGGGATCGAGCAAATGCTGAATCTTTTCGTGGGCCGATTGCGGAAAATGATAATCGCACCGTGGACAGACACGTTGATTCTCCGTCAGCTCGATTTCGTGAACAACATCATTGCATCCGGGGCACTTCTGAAAGAGACCCTACGGAATGTCGCGTTTTTTGCGACCTCCGATTTTGAGTGTCGGTTTTTTGAAAATTGCCATGGTTAAGCGCGTGCGGCCGTAATGGCGTAAATCGATTGCGCACCAGCCTCCCGCAAAACGCGCGCACATTCAGTCAAAGTCGAGCCGGTCGTGAGAATATCGTCCACTAAAAGCACCCGCAATTCTCGCACGGTCGCCTTTTTTCGTAAACGAAAGGCGTTATGTAAATTTTCCATGCGATCGATTCGATCGAAAGCGGTTTGTGTCATGGTGTAGCGAACGCGTTCCAACACAGAAGAGACCGGCGCGCCAATCTTCTGGCCGAGCATGGTTGCCAGGAGGTGTGCTTGATTAAAACCGCGCTCTCTCAAGCGCGCTGGATGCAGCGGAACGGGAACAATCAAATCGAATGCTCGATTCCGGAGCCGCGCATCTCCCATCGCTTCGTTCAGCCACCCCGCGATCGGATGACGCAGATGGAGTTGTCGGCTGTATTTAAATTGAAGAATGACGAAGCGAACTACGCCCCGGCTTCGATAAGCGGAGATTGCTGCATCGAACTCCAGTTTTCGGTGAGCGCAATTCGCGCATGTAAATTCGCCCTCGATTGCGCCAGCAAAGGGCTCGGAGCATTTCAGGCAAAATGGCGGAAGGATGCGTTGGGCTTTGTCGTGGCATGATGAGCAAAGGTGTTCCGAGTTCGATATGGCCGTGCCACAAACGCTGCAATTCGGCGGATAAAAAAGGGACTCGATTGCGCGTACTGGTTCAAGCGCGTTTGCGATTCTCATATCGAAGCCAGCCAAACATCAGCACCCAGCTGACTAATGCCAGACCAAGCGGGATTAAGCCAATGAGCAAATTCCGCCCAAGCCAAGGTAAAATCTCCGGGCGTTTGGTCATTTTGCCCACCATGCCGCTGATGAAAATCCAACCGCTGTGAAGTCCGATCGGGAGCCAAAGCGATCGGGTGCGTAGTCGCGCGTCGGCCAAAATCCAACCGAGCAAAAACAACGTGGTAAAAGCAGCCAGAACCATGATTGGATTGGCAAATTGCCCAAATGAATGGGCAATCGATTTGAAACCGGAATACCAGGCGACAAGCTCGCTTGTGCGATCTGGAGCTTTAAGAAAGTGAAGGATGGCAAATAAAAAGGAGGTGAGGAACGTTGCCAGGGGCGCCCGCAAATCTCGCAAAAGAATGCCGAGGATTAGCCCACGGAAAAACGTTTCCTCGATTAGCGGTACGACCGCTGCCGCGCCCATGATCGCAGCGATAGAAACCCACGGAATCGCCGTCTTGAGCAGGAAAACTTTCGCCAAAATTAGAACGATGCCGGCGCAGGCGAGGGGGAGGCCGGAGAGCACCAGACCAGCAACGACGTCGCGCATGCCATGAGGGTTCTTCTGTAATTGCAAATCACGGAAGGAGCAGAGGTGAAGTGAGCGCAAAAGAGGCCAAAGCAATGCCAGCGCCGTAATCAGGAGAGCACGATGGAAAAAACTTTCGAAATTATAATGAGTAAGAAATGTTAGGATGCCGTGTGCTGCCAATAGTTGCGCACTCCAAAATAGGAGAGGTGCCAGAATCGCGCCGACGAGAACGACCGCAACGAAGTATGCGGACAGTTTGGCGGCATCTTTCAAGGGCGCTAATCTAAGATTGTTACGTTATGCCGCGTCAACACGTATGGACTGAACGCGCCGAAAATGGAGAGAAACGGGAAATTCGTGCGACTCACTTTGGTGGCATCTGGCGACTCCAATCAAAACGACATGGCGATGAAGCCTGGACTTATCACGACCAGCCACTCTTGGATGATCTTCGTTCGTTGAAAGCCATCATCGAACGCAAATACCGGCGCCGTCGGGCCACCGCGGACGATCTCGCATCGCTCGATCGTCTCTTGAGTCAATACGACAATGAGTGATTGGGACGACCGGGATCTGATAGCAACGGACAAACGGTTCGTCTGGCATCCATTCACAAACATGCCGGAATGGTGCGCGCGAGAGCACGAACCACTGGTAATCGTCGAAGGCCGCGGCGCGATCTTGCGCGACGCCAAGGGGCGCGAGTACATCGACGGTAATTCCTCAATTTGGACAAACATACACGGGCATAATCACCCCCGGATCAATGCAGCCATTCGCAAGCAGCTTGACCGGATCGCACACTCGTCGTTTCTGGGCGCCACACACCCGGGCGCGATCGATCTCGCCCGTGATATCGTTGCGCTCTTTCCACCCGACACGCTCACTCGTGTGTTTTATTCGGACGATGGATCAACTGCCATTGAAGTTGCGCTCCGAATCGCGTCGCAGTTTTTTCGGATGCGGGGTGAGGAACGCAAAACGTTCGTCTCGTTTCGAGATGGATATCATGGCGATACGGCGGGCGCGGCTGCACTTGGAGCGGCGAGAATGTTCGGCGCAAACGGCGAGGAATGGCAATTTCCGGTATGGACGGTTAACTCGATCGAAGAGCTGGAGAAATTCGGCGCTGCACGAAGCCAGGAAATCGCTGCGGTCGTCATTGAGCCGTTAATACAAGGCGCAGCGGGAATGCGGCTCTGGCCTCCAGGAACGTGTGCCGCGGTGCGGGCTTGGTGTGATCAGACTGGTGCTCTGTTAATTACCGATGAAGTAATGACCGGGTTCGGGCGCACCGGCAAAATGTTTGCTGTCCAGCATGAGAATGTAATTCCAGATTTGATGGCATTCGGAAAAGGCTTAAGCGGTGGATATCTGCCGCTCGCGATGACGCTCACGACTGAAAAGATTTTCGCTGAATTTGACGGCTCAGTCGCTCAAGGACGTGCCCTTGCCTACGGCCACAGTTACACGGCTAATCCGCTCGGGTGCGCCGCGGCCGGCGCAAGTCTCGAGGTGTTTCGGGAAGAAAACGTCCTCGAACGCTTGGAACCAAAGATCCGCCGACTTGATTTGTTATTGCGCCCACTGCGCGAGCTTTCTGATGTCGTAGAAGTGAGACAGTGCGGATTCATCGCAGGGATCGAAGTCAGTGATGAAGTGACCGCACGAGATATCTGCCAGCGCGCGTGCGATCATGGTCTGCTGACGAGAAATATTCGCAATGTGATCGTACTAATGCTGCCGCTTTGCGCCACGATGGAGCAACTCAACCGCGCCATCCTGGCACTCGCAGATGCCATCGTCGAACCGGAGCCAATCTCACGATGAAGAAGGCACGTCTCGACCGTGTGTTGGTCGATCGAGCGATCTATCCTACCCGCGAGCAAGCGCAACGGGCGGTTATGGCCGGCCAAGTTCGAGTCGGCGGTCAAATTGCCGATAAAGCATCCCTGCTGGTTGATCCGAATACAGTTATTGCAACAGCGCCCCCGCCACGATACGTCGGCCGCGGTGGACTAAAGCTGGACGGCGCTCTTGATTCGTTTCATCTCGATGTACGGGATTGGATCGCGATTGATATCGGAGCTTCGACTGGCGGGTTCACTGATTGCTTGCTGCAACATGGCGCTCGGAAAGTTTACGCAATCGACGTTGGACATGGGCAGCTGGCCTGGAAAATTCGGAACGATGAGCGAGTGGAAGTACTGGAAAAGACAAATGCTCGGAATTTGTCTCCCATTTTGATTCGTGAGCACGCTGACATTTGTGTAATCGATGTTTCGTTTATTTCGCTGACTTTGATCTTGCCGAAGGCGTTTCAATTGATAACTGCCAATGGAGTCGTGCTGGCGCTGATCAAACCGCAATTTGAACTACAGCGCGCTGAAGTTGGACGCGGGGGGATTGTGCGCGAAGCACCCCTGCAGGAGAAGGCGCAGACTAAGATTGTTTCGTTTATAGAGAACCTTGGCCAGAAGGTGATTGGACTTGCACCGTCGGTCGTCCCTGGGACCGATGGAAACCGGGAATTTTTTATATGCGCACGAAAACTATTGGCCTGATCGCGCACACAGGAAAGGCGGGGGTGGCGGAATTGACGCGAGCAGTGGTTCGCGAATTCGAACAACGCTCCGTCGAGGTTTTGATCGAAAAAGAGATCGCTGAGTTGGCTAATGAAAAAGCGGCTGGGTCACCGGAGGAAATTTTCCGGCGTGTCGAGCTGATTGTAGTACTCGGCGGTGATGGGACAATTCTCAATGTCGTCGCCCATGCCGGAGAGAATCTGAAACCGATTTTTGGAATCAATGTCGGTTCACTCGGTTTCTTAACTTGTGCGAATTCCGCTTCCTATCGGGAAGCGGTGGATGCGATTGCAAATGGACGGATCTCTTATAGTGAACGCGCGTTGTTGACGGTGGAGTTGCGTGGAGAAGGGAAGGTTATCGCGAGTGCGAAAGCGCTCAATGACGCGGTCATCAGTCGCGGTGACATTTCGCGCTTAATTCGTCTCCATACAAAAATTGATGACGAACCATTGACTGAATACAACGCCGACGGTCTAATCGTCGCCACGCCTACAGGGTCTACCGCCTATTCGCTCTCCGCCGGTGGACCTATTCTGGAACCGCAGTCTGGCGTCTTTGTCATTACACCGATCTGCCCGCATGTGCTAACGAACCGCTCGGTCATCGTTAGCGATTCGGCCAAGATCGAAATCGCGCCCGCGAGTACGGAATATCCCACCTTCCTTAGTATTGATGGTAGGGCTCCACTACGAATACCGGACGACGGCGCCGTCGTGGTTAAGCGGGCAACGGTAACCTTGCCGCTTGGAGTCCTGCCGGAGGTTTCGTTTTTTAGCGTGCTGCGGCAAAAATTGAAGTGGACCGGCAGTAATTTATAGTTTGCGGTTGCCCGAAAGCCCCATTCCGATTAGCCGCTGGCTTAGTGACGTGTTTGTGCGGTCCACACCGCCAGCATCTCGGGAGAACCCTGGGTTCGAACCCCGTTATCAGTTAAAATCGTTTCAGTTGCAGCGATCGCCTCTTTCCGCGGCAAGACAAATGTTTCACTTGCCCGATCGGCGAACTCGATAGTGACAAACTCTTCTTTGGTATCACGCAAGAGCTCGATCAGATGTTTGAGATTCTTCACCGCTTGGTGATTGATTGTCTTAACTACTTTCAATGAGGGATTGGCGTAACCCTTTGCAAGTTTATGCGGAAAAAAGGGCGATGAAACAAACACGACCCGTTCCCCATCGAAAGCCGGCTTGTCGCCGTAGCGGGTAATTAAAGGGTTGCCCATATAGATTAACGCTAGCACCCACTCCGCACCTTTCGGCACTTTGGACAACCCAGCCACGACCTGGGCAGTAGCCTCCGAAAAAACAAGCGGCCCAAATACAAAATACGGTGGATAGTTCCCTTTCCACTCTGGAATCACGAGCGGATAATCTGGAGAAACAGGGAGGTCAATATGGACTTCCCGGTTTCCGCGAACAATCGTCAATGGCAGCTTGCCGTTCCTCGTGATTTTTTGGACCAAGTAAGGAAAACGGATCCGCAAGCTACTACCTAATTTTATCATTCCTTCGTCGTCGATCGAAGTATCGCCGATCTTTGTGATCACATCCCATTCCTTTAGCGGGTAAGAGGCGTCAGCTTTCATCGGTTTATGGACAATGATTCCTTGAATTGACGGATCCAGTTTCAGAAAAGAGCGGAGCGCCGGGTTTTCCAACGTTTGGAATTCATCAAAGAGACCGGGTTTACCGTCGTAGTGGCCGTCCGCGATGTCTTTAAGGAACAGCTCGATCTCCTCGCAGGGAATGATATATCCGATATTCTCCGCACCGCCGAGGTGGCTGAAAGCCAAACCTATCATTTTGTCTCCGTCCACGGCGGGTCCACCGCTATTCCCGGGATTGATCGCGGCATCGATCTGGATTCTCAACCCCGAGACGGGGAAATTGTAGGGCGCAAATTCAATGCGAGAGACAATCCCTTTGGTAATGGAAAGACTACTGCCTCCTGTTGGATATCCATAGACCATGACCGCATCTTTGATCGCCGGGATCTTCTCGGCTCTTACTAGTGGCAGGTGCGATTCAAAAAACTTCTCTTCATCCACCTTGAGAACGGCGAGATCGATCCCGGGTGCAATTGCTTCGACAGTAGCGGAAATTTTATCGCCCGCTTGGTTAGCTTGCACCTGAACCTCGCTGGCAAAGAGCACGACGTGCGCGTTAGTGAGGATGCGTTTGCCTTCTATAATCACGCCGCTTCCAGTGACCTCCGTTGGAGCCTGCTTCGTCCAGGGTTTTGCCAAATCCGGATAACGAGCCGAGGCGAAAACTTTGACGACCGAATTTTCAACTGCGCTGGAGGGCGTTACCTGTGGCGTGGTTGATTCCGCGACGGAGGGCGCAGAGGGAGAAGGCGTTGGCAGTTGTAGACCAAGACCTCCAGGCGGCATTGTCGCGGCTGGAGTGGGCTTCTCGGGTTCGGTGCCGTTGACTGAGTCATTCGCGACTAGAGCCGCGCCAGTGATAATCAATATGACCAATAATCGATGAATAGTCGGCGTGGCGTGCATTTAATTAGCTAACACGGCAGAATGAAAGAGCTACTTCGGTTTTCCGACACTGGGATCGAACGTGCCATTTGGCAGGTTGGCCGCTTTCCAATCCATTGCCATGCGAATACGGGAACGTCCACTTGGATGATCAAAAAAGATAGATTCCTCGAGTGGCGTAGGCTCCATTTTACGATAGATGCCGAGCTTAAGGGCAATCTTGGCCATCCCATCGGGCTCACGAGCGGCGTTGATACCAAATATATCTGCTTCGCGCTCGACCACACGAGAGGAAGTGTTCGAAAGCGGAGTAATCAGGAAAAGATACGCACCGATGATCAAACCAATCAGAGGCAAACCGGCCGGGTCAGCGATGTCGCGTACGCCCCAACGAGAACCATACCTGCGCACGAGCAAATCGAACGCGGCCTTGGTCAGCGCAAACCCGACCAGAAACGTGAGAGCGGAATAAAACGCAAGCTTAACAATGTGGTTTAGCACGTAATGTCCCATTTCATGGGCCATGACTGCCCGAATCTCTGGTAGCGTGCATTGATTGAGCAGATTGTCATTGAGCGCAATCCGGGCTGTGTTCAGGAATCCCGCGACGTTTGCGCTTACTCTTTTTGTCTGACGCGATGCATCGACTACAAAGACTTTTGTCACCGGAATTTCGTTCGCACGGGCGAGCTGAAGAATTGGATCGCGAATTTTTGGATCGGTCAGTGGCGTGTATTTGTTGAAAACGGGTTCGATGAAAATCGGGACAATAAACGAGAAGAGGAAGGTAGCGGCGACGACAACGGCAGTCGCCCACAACCAGCAGGTGCGTGGCGCAGCTCGGAAGACCGCGTAAAGCGCAACCAAAAAAAGCGGTCCGAGAATGAGAGCAATCACCAGTCCCTTAAGCTGCTCCGCGAACCAAGGGACAAATGTTTGCGTAGCCATCCCGTACTGACGCTCGCGAAAATAATGTTCATAGACGGTGAGCGGGAAGAAGAGCGCCGCCGTTAAAATGATGTACGGAATCGCGTAAATCATCACTTGCACCGCCCTAAAGCGGGTGGTGCACTCCGCGAAATCGCGAATGCGCGCCGAAACGCGGGTCACGAGCAACAAGAGGGCGATCAGCGCATTAACCAGGAAATTCCACAAGATCAACCAATAGCCACCCTCAAAATAAGCGTTCGATTTTGCTTTTTGATCTGCCGGAATGGAATCGAGCCATTCACGCGTTGCCGCAGCCGGATCGAATGCCGGCGTCCGTGAAGGCTGCGCTTGCGCGCTCGCCTTTGGCGTAGGTAAAGCAAGCGGAGTGAAAGGAGCAGCTGGCGGGAGCGGTGGCGGACTCGCTCGTGCAGGATTGGGAATTAGCGGCGCCGTCGGCTCCTGCGGCAATCCCGTTCTGGTGAGAATTAGCAAACTCAAAACGAATGCCAAGCCTCTCATCGGTTCGACATGATGAGAGTCGCGATCAGAAATGGAAGGAACGTTTTCAAAGATGATTGCCACCGGCATGATATTTTGGTTCTTTTCGAGCCAGAAAGTGAAACGACAGCTGGCCGAACTGTTCGCGTTGCTCGCCTTGCCCGTCTTGGCGATGGGAGAAAACGCTCAACCGGACCCATCGCTATGCGGACCGTATCCCAAACACTACAAGGAAATTGTTTGGCATTGGTTGGAAACCATGCTGGTCGATGCCGACAGTGCAAAGATTGATTGGGAGGGCGATCCAAAGCCGGCCGACCTCGGCAAAAATGGGGAGCACCTTTACGGATGGCTGCTCAAATTTAGGGTGAATTCGCGAAATCGTTTTGGAACCTACACCGGCAAACAATCACACGGCGCGTTGATTCGTGATGACAAAGTGATTCAAGGGATTGGCTTCGGCTATTGATTGAACCTACGGCCAGTCGAATCGCCGAAATCGAACAATAAAGAATTTCTTACAGCTTAAAGTGACAAGAATCAGATCCACCCGCAACTCGTAGTCAGTTTTCCTATGCCTGATCCTTTCGTTTCCAAGGTAAAGCCGCGATCGCGGCAAAATGGCTCTGCTTTGCTCTTTGTAATTATTCTGATCGTGGTGATAGCGGGCGGCTGGTATGGCCTATCAACTTTACGTCGTAACAGCGAAATAGAAGGGAAACAGTTTGCGCGGGAAGTTATTGAACGCGTCGCGGTGCAACATGACGGCAAATATCTTCATTCGATTGTCGCAGCCGATCGGCGTATTGCCTTTCCGCCCGCGACGGAGCAGGGATTCATTGAGGGTTTCATGAAGCTCGGCGCCCCTGATCCGAATTTTAGTCTCGATGGAAATCTCACATTCGAAAGCTACTTCTTTTCTCCACACGGCACCTTCAAGAGCGTTCTGACCTATCCCGACCGTCACGCCACCATCCTTGTCAGTGTCGGCAAACCAAGGGGCTATTGGGTCTTAAACGACCTCGGGATTACTTGGGAGCGTCCTCCCGAGTAGTGGTCACTAGACATTCCTTCCGCTGGCCGGGACAAAACCGGTCAACTGGTAGAGGCTCTATGCGCCGAGCTTACTGGCATCGTTATCACGGAGACCAGGACACGCTCGTTACGGCATTCGTACTGGCAGCGAGTCTCATTCTCTTAGCCACACCGGCATGCCACAGAGCCGCCGATAGCGAAGACAGGAAAATCACCGGACAGGTCCGAACCGAGTTTTTGCACGCCTGGCGTAATTACGAGCAGTATGCCTGGGGACACGATGCGCTGCGTCCGCTGAGCAAGACCGCTCACGATTGGTATGGGCAATCTCTGCAAATGACACCGGTTGACGCATTCGACACGCTTCTTTTGATGCATCTCGATAGCGAAGCGGCGAAAGATCTGCAGCTTATCACCAGCAATCTCTCCTTCGACCGCGATATTTACGTCAAGAACTTCGAAATAACGATCCGTCTCCTTGGTGGTTTGCTCTCCGGCTACGAAATGACTGGCGATAAGCGGCTGCTGGGTTCGGCTGAAGAGTTGGGCAACAGATTGCTTCCGGTCTTCGGTTCTCCGACTGGGCTCCCCTACGTCTATATCAATCTTCATACTGGCCAAGTACGCGGTCCGATTACCAACCCTGCAGAAACCGGTACGCTGCTCCTGGAGTTTGGTACGCTAAGTAAAATTACAGCCAAGCCGATCTTCTACGAGAAAGCAAAACGCGCCCTGGTCGAAACCTACAAGCGGCGTTCGCCGCTCGGTCTCGTAGGACAAAGTATTAACGTCGAAACAGGCGTGTGGACCGACACTGCCAGTCATATTGGCAGCGGCATAGACTCATACTACGAATATCTTTGGAAATGCTGGCTCTTGTTCGGCGACAAGGATTGTCTGGAGATGTGGCGAGCCAACATCTCCGCCGTGAATAGCTACCTGGCAGACGACCTTCAGGGTGAGTTGTGGTACGGGCATACAGATATGAACACGGGCAAACGGACCGAAACAATCTACGGGGCGCTTGACGCATTTTTTCCCGCCTTGCTCGCGTTATCCGGCGATCTTGGTCGAGCACGCCGGCTGCAAGTCTCTTCATTTAAAATGTGGAACCTGCACGGGATCGAACCAGAACTTCTCGATTATAAGACAATGCGTGTGCTCGCCGGCAGCTATCATCTACGTCCTGAAATCGTAGAATCCACGTATTACCTCTACCACTACACACGCGATCCAGAGTATAGAAAAATGGGCGAAATTCTGTTCAATAACTTTGTTCGCTACTGCCGCGCCGACACAGGTTACGCGGCCCTTGCCGACGTCACAACCAAGCAGAAGAAGGACGAAATGGAAAGCTTCGTCTTAGCCGAAACCTTCAAGTACTTTTACCTGCTCTTTGCTTCGCCAAAAGCTTTGGATTTCGACACAGTGGTCTTCAATACCGAAGCGCATCCGCTCCGACGCCAGTGGTGACCCCATCTTGACACGATCGAAGAAGAATTCGGGTGCTCGGCATTTTGGGGAATTGATTCAACCATTCGTAGGGCGGGCGATTGTGGTCAATCGCCCTATCTGGTATCGTAGCAAACAACGCTCAATCAGGAGCTAGGCCCGATTTTTACTGCGTTATTGTGAATTCACGCGAAAGGAAGAGAGACGATCCAGAACGGATTCGAGGACTTGCCGAGAGACTGATCAACATTCCAATATGAGACCACCTCGACCATCCTTCGCATAAAGCTCCGGCTCGGCTATTAGAGCGAGGCGGCTACTACGTCGCCGGGCGAATGCTTTCGGGGTCACCGTGCCCCACACCGCATTTAACTAATGTTTCGGGGTAGCCCAAGGGCCAATGCCTAGCGCGCTCAGTACGAGCTCAACCGAGAGCGCGGCCAGGAGTATTCCCATCACCCGGACGAGGATCGCTGCCCCTTGTTGTCCGATTGCGCGCAAAATCGCATCCGATATGAGTAGGAGCACGTAAGTGAGCCCGAGGACGACCAGCAGTACGACAGCGGTCTGGATCTGTTCGGGAATGGAATAGACATCGTTATCGGTGAGCAAAATTACCGCCATGATCGCCCCGGGACCAGCAATCGTGGGAACAGCCAGAGGAAAAACAGCGAGATCGCGACCTTTCTCATGCGAACCGGGTCCGAGGCTGACCGATCCAAAAAGCATTTGAAGACCAAACAGGAAAAGGATGATGCCGCCTGCCACTTTAAGAGAAAGAAGACGAACTCCCACGGCGTCGAGAATGATTTGTCCTAGGACGACCGCGACGACCAGAATGAGGGCAGCGTAGAATGTGCCTCGGCGCGCAACGCCACGGCGTTCCGAAACGCTCAATGAGGCAGTCAGACCCGCAAAAACGGCTAGGGTGCTAATCGGGTCAATCGTCGTCCAGATCATGACGAAATCCCGAATGATTTTTTCCAGCATCGAGCGTTAAGTCTTAGCGCGATCGCGAAGCTTATACTAATAACCGCTTCAGCTCGTCGACGCATAACTGCGACCATGTTTCGAGGGAATCGCGGCGGCTGAGAAGCTGGTCCTGAGTAAGAAATTCCAGATTGGTGATCATTGCTTCGCGTTTGTCTACCTTCGCCTGGTCCAGCCTGAAAACGTGAACAACACCAAGATGGACGCGGCCGACTTCGGTATCGTCATCATTTAGTAGTGCGACGATGCGGTCGTCGAATGTGGTTCCAATACGGATTTCCTCGTTCACTTCACGCTCAACTCCAGCGCGGTAAGCGTTTTCGTCCCCTGCGAAGAGCGATTCGTCACGATCGTTCAAATGACCACCGATACCGATCGAACCTTTGGCAACCAGGCGTTGCTCACCCGCCTTTTTTCCGCGCACGTAATACAGGACGCGATCGTCATGGGCGAGGATTGCATAGGGAATGATCTGTTTGTAATCAGGATCAACCTCGGCGGCAGTGCGTGACAGAAAGAAATTGTTGCCGCGCGATAATAAGGTTCCGAGGTAACGTTCCGGCTCGAAGTTCAGACCCTGAAAAGCGCCTAGCCGATCAAAGAGGCTGCGTTTGATTACAAGAACGTTCTCCTGCGCGACAGCCATTGTTCTTCGACCAAGATAGATTGCTCGTCGATCCGCTCAGCCTGATCAAGCAAAGCGTAGCTTCATGCTCAAAAGGTAAAGGTGAAACCGATCTGCGGCCCGAGCAGGTTCAGACTCGGATTCGGATCGGTCTGACCACCGTTAGAAAGATGCTGATAAAGCACACCGAGCTGTCCGCTGATTCGATCGCTGAACCTATAGGAGACGCCGGCCGCGCTTAAGATGTTGAAGGTGAAATCCTGACCCTGCCCGCCAGGCTGGTCCGGATGACTATCGATCCAGCCAAGGCCGAGTCCGCCCGAAAAGTAAGGGATGAGTCGGCTGCCCGGTCTGGCAAAATTGTAGCGCAGACCGACATTGATACCGAAGTAATGGTTCTCGATCCCGCGGATGATCGGCTCGGCTAGGAAACTGAAGTAAACTTGATTGTAGCCGCGGAGAATTCCTGGTGAATCCAAGTATTGTCCCCATCGAATTCGCGCCGTAATAAAATCAGCATTAATTTCGTAATTGTGCGGCGGATTGAAAACCCCGAATAGATAGGCGCTTTCGATCGCGAATTCGGTGCGTGGCGCTTCTCCTTCCGCTATAGTTGGGCCGGATTCCATGTCCCCGACGCCAGCGAATACAGCTTGCACGCTTGCTACGGCCACGATGAGGAGAAATGCGTCGCGCGCTTTCATTTGAGCGCGTGACGATAGGGCGACGCGTTCCAATTTCAATGACGTATCCAATCGTGCAGATCTCGCGGCAGCGAACTCGACCAGTCACGCTCTTTATTAATATGCAATCGCGATGCATGTAGGGCGTGCCGGTCGAGCAGCAGTTGGCGCGCGAGCTCTGACGTCCAGCCCGTTTCAATAAACCGTAGGTAAAGTCTTTCATCTGGTCCGTAGATCTTGTCGCCCACGATCGGATGACCGAGTGACGCGAGATGGACCCGAACTTGATGTGTGCGCCCGGTAAGTGGATGCGCTTTCACCAGCGAGAACAGCTCGCCATTCGTTGTTTCTTTGCGGAACCTTCTTTGAACTTGAAATTCCGTCACCGCGTCGTTGCCTCCGGAGTCGATTGTCTGTTTTAAATAGATTGCGGAACGTGCGATTAGGCCTTGCCGAATAATTGCTGCGTGGACGGTCTTGCAATCCCACTCCGGCCAGCCCCACACGATGGCGTGATATTCCTTGGAAACCCGGTGAGATTGCATAAGCAGCCCGAATTCGCGCGCGGCTGCCGCCGTTTTCGCTACCAACACAATGCCGCTCGTTTCGCGATCGAGGCGATTGACGATCGAGACTTGGCCAGCGTTTGCGATTTCGAATGCAAGCAACTGGCGCAATTCGGCCCACAGCGTCACGCTACCGTCCGGCTTCGTCGGATACACGAGCAACTGCGGCGGCTTGTCGACAACGATATAATCTGGCGTCTCATCGATTATTGTGAAATCGCGACGAGACTTCGCTTCGGAGGAGCGCGCTCTGGGTAAGATGATTTCCCTCATTGATGTGCATCGGCATTATACCGGCGGCGGTCGCGAGGTGCGAGCGGTGGACGGTGTCTCGATCGCCATTGCCCGCAACGAGTTCGTTGCGCTGAACGGGCCCAGCGGTTGTGGAAAAAGCACGCTCATGCATTTGATCGCTGGACTGGATCGGCCCACGTCCGGTCAAATCCTTGTGAACGGTCTCGCTTTACACCAGGCCGATGAGAAGACGATAACAAATTTCCGGCGGAATCAGCTCGGCATCGTTTTTCAGTTTTTCAATCTCCTGCCGACCATGAGCGCATTGGAGAACGTGATGTTCCCACTTCTTTTGCAAGGCGTATCACGGGACGAGAGCGAGCGACGCGCATGTGAAACCCTAACCTTCCTTGGACTGGCTGAGCGCGCCGACCACTTCGCCCATCAACTCAGCGGAGGCGAACAACAACGCGTGGCTATCGCGCGAGCGATTGTTCACCGGCCGCATCTCCTCATGGCCGACGAACCAACCGGTAACCTCGATTCCGCCTCTACCGCTTCGGTTATGAGCGCGTTGCAAACAGTCGCTGAGCAAAAGCTCGCGACACTTATTATCGTTACGCATAGTGAAGAAATTGCAGCGGCGGCCTCCCGCCGGCTGAGTATGCGCGACGGCAAAATCATAGATGAGACGTTTACTTGACCTGCTCGGCTAACCCGCGTTACCTAAGCGGCTCAGCCTTGGCTGCCGCCATGGAACTTAAGGACATCAAAGCCATTATCGACTTAATGCGGAAGAACGAGCTTTCCGTGTTTGAGATGGAGAAGGATGGATTCCGATTGAAGCTACAGAAGGGTCCAAGTGAGCAACCGATTTCGATGGTTCCAGTACCGATTCCATCTGCTCCTCCTTCCAGCACACCCGGTGCTTCGACCGGCGCCACCGGAACCCAACCGACCCAAAGTCAGGCTGAAACAACGGTACCATTGCGCGATATCGTTTCGCCGATGGTCGGCACCTTTTATCGCGCGGCCTCTCCCGATGCCCCGCCATTGGTGGATGTGGGAAAAGAAGTTACGGAAGATTCTGTCGTTTGCATTATCGAAGCGATGAAAGTGATGAATGAGATTAAAGCCGAAACGACCGGTGTAATCGCGGAAGTCGTCGCCGAAAATGCCAAGCCAGTGCAGTTCGGACAGGTCCTCTATCGCGTCCGTTGACGCGAGCGGAGCGCGCAGTAGGAACGCCAACCGGCGCGCCTCAAAAAAATGTTCGAAAAAATTCTGATTGCGAATCGCGGGGAGATTGCGCTGCGAGTGATTCGCGCCTGCAAAGAACTCGGCATTCGGACCCTTGCGGTCTACTCCGATGCCGACGTCGACTCACTGCATGTGCAACTAGCGGATGAATCCATTTGTATTGGGGCGGCACCCAGTTCGGAAAGTTATTTGAAAATCGATCGCATTATGAGTGCGGCTGAGGTCGGCGACGTCGATGCCATTCATCCGGGCTACGGATTTTTGGCAGAAAACGCGCACTTCGCGGAGGTGTGTGAGAGTTGCAATATCCGTTTTATCGGTCCGCCAATCAGCGCCATGCGAGCGATGGGAGATAAGAATGTAGCCCGCGAGCATGCTCGGAAATCCGGCGTGCCACTAACGCCGGGCAGCGATGGGATCGTATCGGAAGAAAAGGACGCTTTGAGGGTGGCTAAGAAAGTGGGTTACCCGATCATGATTAAAGCGGTGGCCGGCGGCGGCGGCCGAGGGATGCGAGTTGCGCACAATGATGCTTCTTTGCTGCCTTCGTTTCATGCCGCGCGCATGGAGGCGGAAAAGGCATTCGGGAATGCCGACGTTTACATAGAGAAGCTGATTACAAATCCTCACCACATCGAATTTCAGATCATGGGCGACAGTCACGGGCATGTCGTGCATCTGGGCGAACGCGATTGTTCAGTTCAGCGGCGTAATCAAAAAGTGATCGAGGAATGTCCATCACCTTTCATGAGGGATTCTTTGCGCAAAAAAATGGGCCACGCTGCGGTCAAGCTGGCAGAGTCGGTGGGTTATCAAAACGCCGGTACCATCGAATTCCTGGTCGACAACAATGGTCATTTTTATTTCCTGGAGATGAATTGCCGGATTCAGGTCGAGCATACGATTACAGAAGAAGTTTATGGATGCGATCTGGTGAAGGAACAAATCCGGATCGCAGCGGGCGAACATCTCTCGCCACACGTTGCTAAGCCATGGCCACGTTCGCATGCCATCCAATGCCGGATCAATGCGGAGGATCCGGCGCACGGGTTTCAAGCTTCACCGGGCAAGATTCAGTTTTACTACGCTCCAGGCGGACGGGGCGTGCGCATCGACTCCCATGCTTACACTGGCTATGTTGTTCCGCCCTATTACGATTCGATGATAGCGAAGTTGATAACCATCGGCGCATCGCGCGACTCAGCCATCGATCGAATGCGGCGCGCGCTCGATGAATACTACATTACCGGAATCAAGACAACGGTTGGGTTCCATGCCGCGATTATGCGGAGCAAGGAATTTCGGGAGGGGAAATACGATACCGGGTTTGTCGAGCGCTTGATGACGTCAGAAAAATTTGAGCTCATCACATCTGCCGGCCGGTTGCACGAGTAAAGTGAACGACTTCGTCGGTCGACGCTTGTACGCGATTATCGATCTCAGCTACGTCAGTGACAACCAAGCCCCGGCGATCTTAAAAAAACTGATCGATGGCGGGATTGACGTCGTGCAATTGCGCGGAAAAAACCGCAGTGTGAACGAGCTGGCCGCTGTAGCTGAGCAATTATTGGAGCAGACGATGGCGGCAAATATCCCATTCATCATAAATGATCATGCCGCGGTTGCGGATCGGGTGGGAGTGCAAGGGGTACATGTTGGTCAAGATGATGATTCCATCGCGCAGGTCCGAAGCGCCGTTGAACGTCCGCTGATCGTGGGTAAATCAACGCACAGCGTTACTCAGGCGGTTGCGGCCGAGCGTGAAGGAGCCGATTACATTGGCTTTGGTCCGCTCTTTCCAACCCCAACGAAACCAGACTACAAGCCGATCGGGCTTGACTCGATTCGGGAAGTGCATCGGCAAGTTAAGATCCCGATCTTTTGCATCGGTGGAATTAATATCGACAATTTACAGATGGTCATCGATGCCGGCGCAAATCGCGTGGTCATGGTTTCCGCCTTGCTCAAAGCGCACAGCATCGTTGATTACGTGCGCTGCGCCACGGACATGCTCGCGTAAGCAAAAGCCGCTGAGTAATTTTCATCACTGAGCTCTGATTATGTCTCTTCTTGTCGTAGGCTCCATCGGGCTCGACACCGTGAAAACGCCGGTAGAAGAGCACTCCGATTTGCTTGGTGGTTCGGCTTCATACGCAGCGTTGGGTGCGAGTTTCTTCACGGCGATAAATCTGGTCGGAATCGTCGGAGATGATTTCCCTGAAAGCGAATTCGAATTTTGGAAGTCACGTGACATCGATACGGCCGGTGTCCAACGTGTCAACGGAAAGACGTTTCGCTGGTCTGGGGAATATGCCTGGGACTTAAATACACGTGAGACGCGTTCCATCGCGCTGAATGTGTTCGAGCATTTTCGACCTGTCCTTCCGGCGAAATATCGCGAAACCCCTTTCGTGTTGCTGGCTAACATCGCGCCGAAACTTCAATCGCATGTACTCGGACAGATGGAACGACCACATTTTGTCGTCGCCGACACGATGGACCTTTGGATCGAAACGACACGCGGGGATCTGGAAGCGCTTTTGCGTCGGGTCGATTTACTAATTCTCAACGACAGTGAAGCGCGCGAAATGACGAAGGAAACAAGTCTTATTCGCGCCGGCCGGAAGATTCGCGGTTTTGGCCCGCGCTACGTCGCGATCAAAAAGGGCGAGCATGGCGCACTCCTTTTCGGCCAGGAGGAATTCTTCAGCTGCGGCGCTTATCCGCTGGAAGATATTCACGATCCAACCGGAGCAGGGGACACCTTCGCCGGCGGCCTTGCCGGATATGTCGCGGCGCATGCGCGAGAGAACGTGACCTTCGAGCTTCTCCGCAAGGCGATGATCTACGGCAGTGTGCTCGCCAGCTTCTGCGTCGAGGCCTTCAGCCTCGATCGGCTACGGAAGCTGACAAAAGAGGAAATCGCCGATCGCTATCAGATGTTCAAGCTGATGAGCCAGTTCGAAGCGCTGACGTGAAACCGGTGCGAAGACGACTGACCAGCTTCTACGCTGGGATCCTATTCACGCTCGTTGCCTACGCTGTACCAACGACGCGATGTTTAGCACTTGCTCCCTGGGTAACTCTGCAGGGCGGTCATTACCTGGTAAAGAGGGCGAATGACGGTGATAGTTTCCACGTCAGCGTTCAGGGCAAGGAGTACATTTTCCGGCTCTATTTTGTGGACGCTCCCGAGACCACGAATGAGTTCCGGGATCGGGTCGAAGAGCAAGCCAATTATTTCGGCGTAACAGTCGATCAAGTTCTGAAACTTGGCGAACTGGCGAAAGTCTACACGCGCGAGAAACTCAGTGGACCATTTCTAGTTCGCACCTGCTGGGAAGATGCAATGGGCCGAAGTAGAATGCAGCGCTTCTACGCCTTTGTTCAGACCAACAACGGCGACCTTGGGGAACAACTCGTGGAAAGCGGCCTCGCTCGTATCCATGGCGCCAGTGCAAAACCGGAGGCGCTTACCTCGGCTGCCTCGGAGTTGCAGAAGCTCGAGCGTCTGGAGCGAAAGGCTAAGCAGGAAAGAGTCGGCGGCTGGGGTGCAAACGAAGGTCGGATGCTGGCTCGCCCGCAACATCCCGAGAGCGAGAAATCAGTCGATCCGTTCAATAAGTTTTTTCACCCCCAATCCTTCCCACCGACAACGGCTCCGGCGCCGTCTGCTAGTTCTGGCCAGGTACCTTCATCTCGGTTACTGACGCCGGAAGAGAAGCTCGATGTGAACACAGCCTCGCAAGCAGAACTAGAGAACATCGCCGGCATCGGCCCCGTGATTGCTCAACGCATCATCGCCGCGCGGCCATTCAAGAGCGCCGATGATTTGAGAAAGGTAAAAGGGATTGGCGACAAGAAGTATCTAAAGATTCGGCCGTCCTTCAATTAAGTATCCGAGTGTTTATCTCAGAATGCCTCGGCCGGTGGATCCCGTGACGGAAAATAAAGATGCGTCCGCGGCTAAACCAGCCGTGAACCCTCGTAATTTTCTCGCCGAGTTAAAGCGGCGGAAGGTTTACAGGATCGCCGTTGCAGCCGAAAACCTTATACTTTCCCTGAAACCCTTTCAGCTCGTGTTCGCCCAGGGGACGAGCCGGTACGAGCTCGCCGAGTTTGGCATGGGCAGCCTCGCTCAAGCAGCACGGTTCGCCTAAGGAGCCGGCCAGTTTTTCTAGGCGAAAGATCAGGTTCACTTCCTGGCCCATCAAACTTTCTTCGCCCATCGACGCGACCCCGCCAATCGCGACCGGCCCGCAATGGATCACCATGCGAAACGGCAGCGCGCCTTTCTGCTGCAATTGTTTCATCGCAAAAATCGCCCCCGCGATTTCATCCGGAGTTGTGATTGCCTCCAACCAATAGGCAAGAAAGCCATCGCCGAGGTATTTGTTTATTACGCCGTGATGCTTCTCGATGGTTTCCTTGCAGGTGGAGAACCAGACACCAAGCAGGAGATCGAGACCTTCGCTTTCCATGCTCCGACTGAGCGGGGTGAAGTTGCGGATATCCGTGACGAGAAGCCAGCAAAGCACGTTTTCGATCTCATGCAGGGTGCGCTGTGTCAGGAGTGTTTTATATTCCTGCGAAATTTCCTGCGGCTGCCGAAATTCAAACACGGTATCCCCGATCGTAATCTGGTCACCGTCGGTTAAGCGGATTGGGTAATGAATACGGCGTTTGTTAAGGAAAGTTCCGTTACTGCTGCCGAAATCGATCAACCAGCATTCCCCGAGGTTTTGCAGGTGAATGAGCGCGTGACGCCGCGACGCTTTGGGCGATTCGAGAACGATAGTGTTCGCCCCGCTTCGTCCTAGAGAGCAACTACCTCGAATAGAAATTCTCGGGCCATCGCTGCTCTCCAGCCAGGCACCACCTTCCTCTCGCGAGGCATTCACAAGGCCAAGTTATAACAACAACTATCCTCAAAGAAAAGAGCGTGCTGCGTCATTTCAACTTCCGTCTGCTTCTCCTACTGGCTACATTAGGGATGTGACTGACCAGCGCTCAGGTGATGTCGCGGAAGCGACGTTGCGCGAGTATGTCAGCGGGCAAAAGGTTTTCGGCCGTTACACGCTGGTCAAGATTCTTGGGCGCGGCGGAATGGGCATCGTCTGGCTGGCACGTGATGAGGAACTGGAGCGTGAAGTCGCCCTGAAGTTTCTTCCGGACGTCGTTGTTCACGACCGCTCGCTCTTAAACGAACTCAAGCGTGAGACGCGACGCAGTCTCGAGCTAACGCACAGGAATATCGTGCGGATTCATGACTTCGTGTTCGATGAAAGCTCGGCATGCATCTCGATGGAATATGTCGACGGCGACACACTTGCCAATTTGCGCGCAGAAAAAGAGCAAAAGGTTTTTGAGCCTAGCGAGTTGAGCGGATGGACAAGCCAGCTTTGTGATGCGCTCGATTACGCCCACAATCAGGCACGAATTGTTCACCGCGATCTTAAGCCAGCCAACCTGATGGTAAACAAGCAAGGCGACTTAAAAGTCTCCGACTTCGGGATCGCGCGCAATCTGGGTGATACGGTCAGCCGTCTGACCATCGAACAAGGCCGCAGCGGGACTTTGGTTTACATGAGCCCGCAACAGCTGGACGGGGAGCGCGGTACGCATCTCGACGATGTCTATTCGTTAGGGGCCACCCTCTACGAGCTGCTCACGAGTAAGCCGCCATTTTATTCTGGCAATCTTGACCGGCAGATACACGAGCGAGTCGCGCCGACCATGACCGAGCGCCGAAAAGAGTTGGATATCGAGCCGGCGTTAGTTCCACCGGTTTGGGAGGAAACGGTTGCAGCCTGCCTGGCGAAAGATCCGGCAAAGCGGCCGCAGTCGACGGCGGAAGTTGCCAACCGGTTGCAGTTATCCCTGCCGCAAACACGGACGCTAAGGACACGCGCAACTCAGCCGCTCAAAAAAATCGCCATCATCGCTGGCGTTGCAGCAGCTTGTCTGATTGCGATCGCTGGATGGTATTTCACCAAATCAAAACCGCGCGTCCAACGAGCGGCATCCGTTTCGAGCACACCGGCGACACAAGCCACGGCCGTCTCGGAAAAGAGCATCGCCGTCCTTCCTTTCGAAAATATGAGCGCAGAAAAGGATGACGCCTTCTTCGCCGATGGCATTCAGGACGATGTCCTGACGAGTCTGGGGAAGATCAAAGAACTTACTGTCATCGCGCGCGCGTCGGTCATGATCTATCGGGGCGCGGCTATGGGCGGGAAATTGCGGGAGATCGGAAAGACGCTCGGGGTCTCGCATGTCCTTGAGGGCAGCGTCCGTCGTTCCGCGAATCGCGTCGTGCTCAATGTGCGTCTGATCGACACCCGTGACGATCACCAGGTCTGGTCGGAGCGTTACGATCGGACTCTAACAGATTCGATCGGTCTGCAAGGCGAGTTGGCAACTGAGATCGCGCGCGCGCTGCGCGCCAACCTTGACCCGCAAGAGCAAGCGCGTGTGACGACTCGGCCCACCGATAATCCCGAAGCCTACGTCCTCTATCTTCAAGCGCGCGATAAGGAGCGAACTGCTGCTTCGATGGAAGATAACATCGCGGTCGACGGGATTTATGATCAGGCCATTGCGCTTGATCCCAAATTCGCTGTCGCCATGGCGCATCAGTCGATCTGGAACACCGGGATGTATTACGTAGGACGCTTCCCGGAGCGGAAAACAAAGGCGCACGCCCTGGCCATGGAAGCGTTGCGCATAGCTCCTGACTTGCCGGAGGCGCACATGGCCCTGGGCGAGTGGTTCCGGTTGACTGAAAGAAACTACGACGCGGGGCTAAAGGAGTTCTCGATCGCCGCCCAGGCAATCCCGAATGATCCTGAGCTGCTTGCCCGCATGGGTCTGCTCTATCGGCGGGTGGGTCGCTGGCGTGAGGCGCTGGCAAATTTTCGCCGCGCGCAGGAGCTCGATCCCCGTGTTCCACATGACGATGAGGCGCAGGCCCGAACTGCGCTGCACGACTGGTATACCGCCAGGGTGCTATACCG
>QHNB01000192.1 GCA_003217965.1 Verrucomicrobiota bacterium
CGCGCACAACGCCAGAAACAAAAAGATGGTAAGGCAACCAAGCTTCCGACTAGCCATGACGGCGTGAAACTGGCGGCAAATTGCGACCGGAACAAGCGCTTTTCGCTGCTCAGCTACGAAACTCTTGTGGAAGGGCTGGCTTGGAAGCTGCTTTGCAGGTTCAAGACAATGGAGACCGGACATTTAAATAGCAGCGCCGCCACCGCCAGACGCGTACGTAATGCAAAACCGGCGCGCAAACGTGGACGTCCTCGCACCGCTGACTCTAAGGTCGCCTCCTCTTCCAGACCAAACCTGCCCAGCGTGGGTACCCTGGCCCGAACAAAGGCATTGTTACTGGCGGCTCTTCGAGTGTGGGAGTTGAAACACCGGGTCAGCGATTAGTCGATCGCTCCGATCCTCGCGGCTCGACTTTAACGTAGATTTCGCGTGGTGTGCTTGTGAAATATTTGAAGAGCGCCGGACAAAGCCAACCTTCTTGTTGAAATTCTGGGCTGTAGTACCAATTGCCCCCCGAATCCTCCCGGCGCCATTCAAGTTTGAACTTTGCACCTGGAAATGGCATCGCGCTGAATATTGCGCGAAATCCACGCTCCGCGTGAGGGATGTCGGCCGTCGCTTTATCAATGAGCGTGTCGATGCCCGCGATGAACGGTTCCTTATTTAGCCCAACCGCTGGATCATCAAAGACCCACATCCCTTCGTACTTGTAAGGCACAATCACCATCAATGAGTTCATGTCATTTTGCCTTCGGGGGTGCGAGCGCAAGAACAAGGCAACTGAAAGACAAACGACGATTAGCCCACCGAGGACAAACATGGTTGACTTCATCGCACACTCGAATCAGGAGATAAGTTGCGCGTTCGAGATGCCGGCGGCAACTTCGTTGCGAATTGCGCCCGTAGCTCAGCCGGATAGAGCAACGGATTTCTAATCCGTGGGTCGGGTGTTCGAGTCACCCCGGGCGCGCACCTTTTGTCACAACTAAGATTTAGGGAAAGTCGCGCAAACACCAAGCCAACGAGTCATTGCGCTGACGGTCTCGAGCGAAATCTTGCGACCCAATACACCCGAGGAATCAAACTCCGCTCTGTCAGCATCGAAGTGTATCGATGAATGACGCTATGATCAATTTCGGAACATGTGCTTGCAAATCCGGTGACCTGATCGCCATCGATTCACTCCGATCAAGCACTTCACCAACGGTGAAACGCAGGATGTCCTTCCTTGACGGCAACAAAGGTTCCACGACACGTGGCACAGACTTTTCCACCACCGGTCAAAGTCCCTTCGACCGTAGCGCGATCGTTCGTTGATTCGACAACTTTCGCCGCAAGGAAAACTGGCCCGTTGGTCGGCGCCGGCCGAAGTAATTTGATCGTATAGTCTGCCGTCACTGTGCACGGCGGATGATCTGCGCCAGCCTTTTCCATCAAATGCCAGGCTGCCGTCCAATTACATTGGCAGTCGAGCAGCGTGCCAATAATGCCGCCATTTAACACGCCGGGAAACGCCTCGTATTTCGGCTGCGGCATCCATTTGGCCACGACCTGATCGCCTTCCGGAAAACTGCGAATGCGCAAACCCTCACTATTTGCCGGCCCGCAACCGAAGCACGAATTTTTCGGTGCGTATTTTTCCTGTAGCGATTGGTTCATACCCTGGAGCGGGGATCTTTTGCACGCCTCATTCTCATTCAGCGACCGTAACAGCCAATTACGGGAATTGCTTATCTTGCCGGTGTGGCTGGATACGCCCGCAACTGCGGCCCGGTATAGAGGGAGCGCGGTCGGATCAAACGGTTATGATCATGTTGTTCCACCACATGCGCGCACCAGCCTGAGATTCGAGAAGCGGCAAAGATCGGCGTGTTCAACGCAGGATCGAATCCGAACATGCTGAACACGGGCGCGGCATACAAATCAACATTTGCGCAAAGCTGTTTCTCGCGCTCCATCGTTTCCTCGAGTTTCTCGCAGATCGGAATCCATTGCTCTTTACCGACACGCTCGCCTAGCTCGCGACCAAGTTCGCGCATGATTGGAACCCGCGAATCTCCTTTCTTGTAGACGCGATGACCGAATCCCATGATTTTGGCTTTCTTGGCCAGTTTTTCTTTGAGCCACTTCTCCGCTCGATCCGGCGTTTTGATTTCGGCCAGCATCCGCATCGATTCCTCATTGGCACCGCCATGCAGCGGTCCTTTCAAGGTGGCACAGGCGCTGGTTACGGCGGCGTAAATATCCGCCAGGGTGGATGCAGTTACGCGCGCCGCGAAGGTCGAGGCATTAAACTCGTGATCGGCATACAAGATAAAGATCGTGTCCATCATTCGGATCTGCCAATCCGCCGGCACTTCACCGCGGAGCTTGTAAAAGAAATTACCTGCGAGCGTCAGGTCCTCTCTCTCTGGCAGTGGATCTTCGTCGTGAGCAATCCGGTAGCCATCGGTAATCAACGTCGAAACCTTCGCAATTAATCGGATCGATTTGCGAATGTTCGCATCATGCGAATGATCGTTTAGCTCGGGATCAAATTCACCGAGCATGGATACACCGGTCCGCAGCATGTCCATCGGATGCGAGTTTTTCGGCATCAGCCGTAAGGCATTTAGCACCTGTTTCGGCAGACTGCGCGCCGAGGCGATGTCGCGCGTGAATTTCCCGAGCTGTTCAAAGGTCGGTAGTTCCCCATGAAGTAAAAGATAGGCGACTTCTTCAAAACTCGCCTTGTCCGCAATTTCATGAATATCGTAGCCGCGATACATTAAACCTGCGTCCGGATCGACCCAACAGATTTGAGTCTCGCCCGCGATCACGCCGGCCAGCCCTGGGCTATAACTTGGTTTTGCTTCCGTAGTCATGCTTCAGCGTCAGTGTAACGACATTGCCCGCTCCGACAAATTACTCGCTGCGATAGCCAAGCCATTCCTCGGCATTCGGATCATAATCGAGCAGCTCGTAGAGTTCCTGGCGTGTTTGCATCTCATCGATCCATTTCATCTGCGAACCGCGCGCCTTTAAGTCGCGCAGAAATTCTTCGCTCGCTTTCATCGCGACGCGAAATGCGCTCATTGGAAAAATCACCATGCGATACCCGAACTTGCATAAGTCATCGATCGTTAAAAGCGGGCTTTTTCCAAATTCCGTCATGTTTGCCAGCAGCGGGACCCGAACCGCTGTCGCGAAATCCCGAAATTCCTGCTCGCTTTGTAGCGCTTCGGGAAAAACGGCGTCGGCCCCTGCTTCGATATAACGCAACGCTCGCCTGATCGTCTGTTCGAAATCCTCAACGGCGCGGGCATCGGTTCGAGCAATGATCAGAAAATCAGGGTCGCGTCGCGCCGCCACCGCCGCTTCTATTTTTCCCACCATTTCATCGATATCGACTAGTGATTTTCCCGCAAGATGCCCGCAACGTTTCGGAAATGCCTGGTCCTCGATGTGACAACCGGCCAGGCCCGCGCGCTCGAGCTGGCGAATGGTGCGCGCCACATTTTCTGCGCCGCCGAATCCGGTGTCGGCATCGACCACGGCCGGAATTTGCACGGCCTCCGCAATGTAACCGGCCAATTGCGTAACCTCGGTCAATGATAAGAGGCCGATGTCGGGAACGCCAGCGGTCGCGTTCGCCAGTCCGGCGCCGCTGATGTAAAGCGCGTCGAATCCCGTCCGCTCCACCTGACGCGCAATCGCGGCATTCGGCACCCCTGGCATGGCGACGCAGCCTTGCGCGATCAATTCCCGAAATCGTCCTGCCTTCGTTTTCTTTGTCATGTTGAGCCAAGCCGAAACATCTCTTGCTATTTCTGTCTTACGGCATGCGCAGCAGTTTCATTAAATTCTGGACGCTATGTTGCTGATCGAGAGCCCAAATATGCTCCAAAATCTTTGCACAGTGGTCGCGGCCCAGCGCCGGACGAACCAGCCTCAAGAATTTCCCCTCCAGTTCGACATCGGAGACCGGGTTCTTCGCGTTTCCGAGTGGATAATCGACCCGCTTGGTCAGGGTGCGGCCATTTTTCAAGGTGACATGCACGATGTTCGCCACTGCTTGTGGATAAAGTGCGGTCAGCTCCCCGTTGCGTTCGACCCGAACGTTCTCCAGAAATTTCCAGATCGACGGATCGGCAAATCGCCTTGGTTGAAATTGCGCGTCGGTCACTTCGCCATCGATTAATGCGATGGCAGTGATGTAGGGCAGGCTGTGGTCCGCGGTCTCGCGCGTTTCCGGTTTCCATTTCTCCGGCTCGCTCCCGATAATATCAACGGCAGCGTCATGGCTCTCGATTACGACCGACGCGATCTGCGACAAATTGTCGATTTGCTCTCGCAGAAAGAGGGCTGCTTCAATTGCGCTTTGGCTGTGATATTCCGCCGGCCAATATTTGATGCTGGTGTTTAGAATCATCGAGGCTGGGCCGGTTTGCGACGGAATCCATGGAACGGCAAACTTCTCGGCAACGTTATCGAGGGAAACGCCGAGCTGTTTCTCAAATCCCATCTGGCCTTCGAATATCGGGCCGGGACCTGTCATACCCGCTCGCGCCAGCAGCGCGGAATAGACACCGTGTCGGGCCGCATTGGCAAAAGCAACGCCCTTCCAATGCGAAAGCTCGCCAACGCGGGCTTGCCGCATCGCCGCGGAGGCGACCCCCGCGATGTTGACGGCGTGCCGGGTTTTGTCTTCGCTAAGCTTCATCAATTTCGCCGAAGCCAGGGCCGTCGAGAACGCGCCGTATGTCACATGGTCCCAGCCCCGCGCGCGCAGACTCGCGGCGTCACAAAAGCGGCATTGCACTTCGTAAGCGAGCGCGATTGCCGTAATCACGCCGTCCCCCTTTGCACCGGCGCTTTCTGCTACCACCAGCACAGCCGCGATGTTATCGCTCGGATGCGCAGGTTCCTTCGAAAGATAAGTGTCGTTATAGTCAAAATAGCGAATGCAGCAGCCGGTGGCGAAGGCTGCCCAGTCCGGCGGCACTTGATGATGCGTACCGATCATGGTTGCGCCTTGTTTTGCCGAAAAATCACAAGCGACCTGGCGCGCAATCCGACAAGGCTCTTCCCGCCAGGCTCCGAGGGCACAGCCGATCGAATCGATCACGCGCCGTTTCACTTCATGGACCGTCTCGCTCGAAAGGTCCTCAAAGCGAAGTGCGCATGTGTATTCAGCAAGTTGATCAGCCAGAGTCTTGGTCATGAGAAGCGGAAGCTGCAATCTGCAAACGAATTCAGAATCGGCAAGAGGAGCACAGCCATCTTGCGTTTGAGGCTATGCGAAACAGTTCATCGCTTGCGATAAGCAGCACTGAAACGCACACTGCATCCGTGAGCGATTTCCAGTTTGGCGGCGAATTCGTCTGGCATCCTTCGCCTGAGCTAATCGCCCAATCGAATCTCACCCGTTTTATGCACGAGAACGAGGTGGGTTCCTTTCCTGAACTGATGCATAAATCGACCACGGATATCGCGTGGTTCTGGGAAAGTGTGTTGCGCGATCTTGGCATTGAATTTTACCAGCCCTATTCGCGAATCGTTGATCTCAGTGCCGGTAAAGCGACGCCGCGTTGGTGCGTCGATAGCCAAATGAATATCGTCCATAACATGCTCGATAAGTACGCGGGCACACCAACCGACGACAAGATCGCGATCCGGTCCGAAATCGAAAGCGGTGCCAGTCGCACGCTCAGCTATCGCGAATTGCGCGCCGAAGTGAATAAAATGGCCGGCGCTTTGCGCCAGCTCGACCTCGGCAAAGGCGACGCCATTGGTGTCTTCATGCCCATGGTGCGGGAAATCGTCATCGCGATGCTTGCTATCATCAAGATTGGCGGAATTTTTCTTCCGCTCTTCTCCGGATTCGGCGTTTCTGCGCTTGTCTCACGGCTCAAAGACGCCGAGGCGAAAGCACTCTTCACCGCCGACGGAACTTTTCGCCGCGGAAAATATTGCCCCCTGAAGCCAATCGCAGATGAAGCGGCGAACCAGATCGCAACGTTGAAACATCTGATCATCCTCAATCAAGGCGGCAACTGGGTTACGGAGTTTGTAGCTGCCGCCGTCCCTGGCGGCAGACCCGAAAAGCCGCTGCCGCTGGAGACCGCGGCAGCTACAACACAAGCGACCGAACGCACCGCCGCCGAAGATCCAATGATGATCCTTTACACATCGGGCACCACCGGCCGGCCAAAAGGGGCCGTTCACACTCATTGCGGGTTTCCCATAAAAGCCGCCCAAGACATGTCACACGGTCTCGATCTGCATCCGGACGAAACGCTGTTTTGGCTCACCGATATGGGTTGGATGATGGGGCCGTGGCTTGTTTTCGGAACGCTCGTGCTTGGGGCGACCATGATGCTTTATGATGGCGCGCCCGATTTTCCGGGGCCGAATCGTATCTGGCAATTATGTGAGGACCACGAGGTAACCGCCCTCGGAATTTCGCCTACCCTAGTGCGCGGCCTCCGGCGTCACGGCGATGCGCCAGTCAAACAGCATAATCTTTCACGAATGCGAAAGTTCGCCTCTACCGGTGAGCCTTGGAATCCCGAACCGTGGCTTTGGTTGTTCAATGTCGTAGGAGGCGCGCGACTTCCCATCATCAATTATTCGGGTGGAACCGAGATTTCCGGTGGCATCTTAATGGGCAACGTGCTTACGCCAATGAAACCGTGTGCGTTTTCGGGACCATTGCCGGGAATGGCTGCCGATGTTGTGAATGAGAAGGGAGAATCTATCCGCGGCGCCGTCGGGGAGCTGGTTATTCGCGAACCCTGGATTGGCATGACCCGCGGCTTCTGGCGCGATCGTCAGCGCTACCTGGATACGTATTGGTCGCGTTGGCCGGACGTCTGGGTACACGGCGATTGGGCAGCGGTTGATGACGACGGGCTTTGGTACATCCTAGGCCGCTCGGACGATACGATTAAGATTGCGGGCAAACGCGTCGGGCCGGCCGAAGTAGAATCAGTCCTCGTCACCCATTCTGAGGTGAGCGAGGCGGCCGCAGTCGGTGTTCCTGATCCACTCAAGGGCGAAGCGCTCGTTTGTTTCTGCGTTTTGAGGGATATTGCCAATGCGTCAGCAGATTTGGCCACAAACTTAAAGAAGAGCGTAGCTCGCGACCTCGGCAAAGCGCTCGCACCCCGCGAAATTGTTTTTGTCAGCGACATCCCGAAGACTCGGAACGCAAAAGTGATGCGCCGGATTATCCGGGCCGCTTACCTCGGCCAAAATCTTGGCGATACGTCCGCACTCGAAAATCCAGGATCAATCGAAGCAATCCGAAGTGCGCAGGCTAGGGTGTCATCGGCTTAGCCAGACACCGGAATGCCGTGTTCAGATCGGTTTGGTCGCAGCGAATGCCGCATCGCAAAATCGGTTGTTTGCATTCCGGAATGCCTCAGGCTGCAGCATGAATTTTCAAATCGCTCCGCTGCCGTTGAAGGAATTTCTGCCGCTTTTCGGATTATCCGATGCTCGTGTCAGTCTGGAAGACGCCGAAATTGGCGAGCGGGTGATATTGCTCAATTACATGCATCAGCCGGCGGAGTCGCCGTATCGTGCGACCGGCCCAATTTTTGTACGCGAGAAAGCAGCCGAGGCGAAACTTCACCGCGACGAAATTCCTGCAGCGGTGCAGCGTCGAACAATTTCTGTTCGCGGTTATGATGCCGAGGATATGATGAAAGGTGCTCGAGTTGTGGAAGGCCGGGATCTCGCAGAAGTAATTGGTGAATTTTTTGCAGACAATCACGTCGCCTACTTACACCTCCACAACGCCGGAGCTGGATGTTACTCGTGCCGGGTTGATCGCGCTTAGCTCTGAATAAACCGTGATGAACCATTCCAGGCTGTTGTTACGAGGTAGGGGCGATTGAGCTCAATCGCCTCGGGCGGTTCGGTGAACCGCCCCTACCGCCTTGAATGCGAATAGCGCCAACGATTACAGCAAAGCGCATTCGAAACGAAGTTGAGTAGACTCCGCATCATTCCGGCGAGGCAAATCGCATGAGATGTCTCGGCTCCGCTCGATCCGCCGAGGGACGGATTCGCCGTGGCGAACGCGACAAGAATCGCGTGCGTTGCCTCGCATTCTATCGTGAGAACATGAAGCTGAAGCGGTCGGCAGGAAATAATTGGAGGTTCGGCTTCCAGCCTGACTCGGCCATCAACCTTCCAGGGGTTGATGCAAAACCGGGCTGAAAGATTTCAGCCAGGGACGGCTGACTTTTTTCAAACCATCGGACGAAAACGTCCGACGATTTCTTGTAATCGACTCGTAATTTGGCCGAGCGAACAAACCTCGGCCGCCTCGAGTAAAGCTGGAAATGAGTTTTCTCCGCGCTCGACGACCTTACCGAGTTTTTGCAGAGCTCGTTTTGCCTTCTCGGCATTCTTTTTTTTGAATTTAGCCAAGCGGTTGACTTGCAGTTGCTGCTTCGCCCTCGGGGTGCGCACGAGCTCGATCTCAGGCATCTCATCGGCACCATCGCGGTATCGGTTCAAACCTACGATTGGGCGGGTTCCGTCGTAAATTTGCCGCTCATAACGATGAGCCGCATTTTGAATCTGACTGCGCTGGTACCGATTCTCGACGGCTGCCAGGACCCCGCCAAGTTCCTCGATCTGGTGGAATTCATCGAGGATCGCCTTTTCGACCGCCCGCTCGACTGCCTTCATCCCCGGCGAGCCGCTCAGCATATTCATCGTGTGTTTAAAAATACCCGATTCTTCCAGCAGAATCGCCTGACCGTGTGCGGCAAGGCGAATCCATTCTTCGCTGGGCGTGGTGAACGGCTCATCAGCGCTGTTCGAGTGACATGAATTAGTGCCGTTCATGTAGGCCAGCATCAACTCCGCCGCGGTGCGGGTGAGATTGTTTTTGAACTCGGCTGCAATAAGCGAGCGTCCGCTCGTTTGCGTGTGCAATTTGAACATCTGCCCGCGCGAATTCGCCCCAAATACATCGCGCATACCGATGGCCCAGATTTTCCGCGAGACGCGTGCGAGTGCGACGTATTCTACATCGAGTCCGCAATCGAGAAAGAATGAGAGCCGCGGCGCAAATTGATCAACCGGAATACCACGCGCCGCGAGCATCTCGGCATAGGCGAAACCGTTCGAGAGCGTGTAGGCCGCCTGCTGCACTGGGGTCGCGCCGGCTTCGCCGATATGATAGCCGCTGATCGAGACCGGGTACCAACGCGGCATTTCGCGCGTAGTCCATTCGATCATGTCGCAGAGAAAGCGAAGCGAAGCCTCTGTCGGGAAAATGGTTTCGTTCTGGGCCTGAACCTCTTTGAAAATATCGGCCTGAATCGTGCCGCGCAGTTTCGGGACGACACTCGGGCCAAACCGGCGCTTTGCCGCGGCAATATACATCGCCATGATAATTGGAGCCGGTCCACTGATTGTCATTGAGGCCGAGAAATCCGGGGAGCCCAGCTCAAATCCGTCATAGAGCCGCACCATGTCTTCGACTGTGTCAACCGCGACCCCTCCTTCTCCAATCTTTCCGAACACGCCATCGGCGTCGGAATCGATGCCGTAAAGGGTTGGCCCATCGAAGGCGGTACTCAGACGTTTGGAGCGTTGGTGCGCGCTCAAAAAATGGAAACGCTTGTTCGTGTCCTCAGCCAGCATGAGGCCGGAAAACAATCGCGTTGGTTCTTCAGGAGGACGGGCAGCATTCTTCTGTCCCTGTGACCCATTCGGAGATTTCTTGTTGCCGTAGCTGCCATCTTCGATCCCGACTCGTTCCAGCGGCTCGAGATACATTTCTTGGTAGGCGCCGTTCAAAAACGGAAACTCGCCCGGTAATCCCTCACCGAATAAATAGCGCGCGATCTCGCCCGGCTCATCGATTTCGGGCAATGCCATTCGCGGCAGCGGCAATCCGGTTGGTGCATGTGAAATTGGAATGCCAGCCTTCGTCTTCTGCCATCGCTCGCTCAATTCGCGTCCGAATTTTTCATCCGAGCGCGCGCGCTTAACTTGTTCGAGGACAAACTGCCCATGCTTCTCAACCGCCTCAACTACTTGCCCCAGTTTGCTCATCGTGTCCTCGTTTTCATGGTCGCGGCTCTTTGGCGTTCACTCGTTTGATTGCGTCGATCCGACACGCCGGCCGTAGAATCTTGCATAATCAAATCGTAAAGCATGTCGACTCCATGATCGCGATGTCGTTTGGCTACCGTAGCTACAATCTGCTGGCGGTATTTGTTTTGGGCGAGTCGGTGTTCGATTTCCAAAAGCGCCGCTTTCGCCCGCTCGAGATCGGTTTTATTGACGACCACGATATCAGCCACATCTAACATCACGATTTTCTGCAACTGCAATCGGGCGCCGTAGTCCGGATTCATTACCAAGACTGTTTGATCGACCAGCGTGCTCCGGAACGGCAGTGCCTCCTGCCCTGTCCCGACCGTCTCAATCATGACATAGTCGAAATCGGAATGAGCGAGCAGGTCGAGGCAGCCTTCGGTTGCGGGCGACAGACCGCCGGATTGGCCGCGCGTCGCCATGCTCCGCATAAAGACGCGGTCATTCTGCGAGTTAATCATGGTAGCACGATCGCCCAGCAAAGCGCCTTCTCCGACAACACTCGGATCGTGCGACAGTATCGCGATCCGCGCCTTCGGACTGCGTTGGAGAAAGCGCAAGACGAGTTCATCAATCAGTGTCGTCTTGCCCGCGCCGCCTGGCCCGGTAAAGCCAAGCACACGCGCCCGCTTCGAGTTTCGCTCGGGACCAAACCGCCGAGTTGATCCCGCATTTCGCCGGCGTCTTCGCTGGGCAAACGAGTCTTCGATCGCGGTCAATTTCCGGGCGAGAGCGATATCGCCCTCGACCTTCGCCACTTGTGTTCGCCTCTTCCCGTAATGTTGACGGACGTACTCAACCATGTCGGCCAGAGAAGTGCCGGCAAAAAAAATCTGATCAACGCCTTTGCGCTTCATCACCGTGGCATCATCCTGCGTAATCGTTCCACCGCCGCCGCCAAAAACGGCGATATCGCTGGCGCCGCGCTTGCCCAACTGTCGGACGACCTCGGCAAAAAATTCGACGTGTCCGCCGTTGTAGCTCGAGATGCCGATCGCGGCCACGTCCTCTTGGATAGCCGCGCGGACGATGTCACCGACATAACGATGGAAACCCAGGTAGACCACTTCGATCCCATGCCGAATGAATTCCAGATTGATCGTGTTAATCGCGCTATCATGGCCGTCGCAAATCGGAACCGCCGTCAGCACGCGAATTGGTGAACTCATTGACCCAAAAGACTAACGGCAATCGGTCATCCAGCAACGCCGGCAATTACCGGATGACCCAGAGATTGCAGGGAATGACATCGGTAAGCCATTCCAGGTTGGGCGGCAATTGTCCCTCGTTTTTTTTAGAATCAAGCGGGAGGACCAGCAGATCGGCCTCGACCGACTTGACAAAATCGGCCGCGACAAACCCCGTATTTCCGCGAATACACCGGACCTCGGTTGGGACTTCGATGTCACCGAGAGCAAGAACGAATTGCTCGAGTTTGACCTCTTCATCGGAGTCGTCCGACCTGCGTCTACTCTTTGCGGCGCGAGCTTCATCGAACGTCGTTATCACGCGGATGACGTAAACGCGCTCCGATTTCTCGAGCGCGGCAAAATACAAGGTCAGTCGCAATGCTTGGGCGGCATGGTCTGAGTACTCGGCGATAAAAACAAATTTGCGCAGCGGTTTCGGCTCCCGCTGCGGGCTTGTAAAAAGCATAACCGAGTTGCGTCCCTCCCGCAGTAAACGACGGGCTACGTTTCCCAGAAACGGATGAAGAACAATCTCTTTCTCGAGCGCCCCGGCAATAACTAGGTCGATGCCGTGCCTCTCAATCGCGCGAAGAATCCCGGCAGCGGGATCGCCCTGTTCGTAGTGAATAGCGGAGTTTTCCGGCAGCGAAAGCCGCTTCAGGGCGGCCCTGAATTTTTCAGCTACTTCGACTGTTTTGTCGCCGACATAAATCAGGCTCAACTCTGACCCAAACCGATCCCGGACGCGTTTAGCCTCGGAGAGCACTTGGTCGAATCGCGGAGAGAAGGTGCTCGCGACCGCGATCGTGAGGTAAGGAGAAGGATCGGCCATTCGCTTTCAATAGTTTCGGATGCTGCGATTTTTAGGCAAATCGCACTCCATTGCCCGCGTGGTTTGGAACTTTTCAAACGGAACTCCCTCTGCGAATGGTTCCGCCATGCGACGGGCAATTTATCCTGGCAGTTTTGATCCGGTCACAAATGGTCACATCGATGTCATCGAGCGGGCACGGAAGCTTTTCGACGAAGTCGTTGTGGCCGTAGCGGTCAACGATCAGAAGCAGCCAATGTTTGCTCTCGATGAGCGATTGGCAATGCTGCGCAAGGCGATCACGATTGAGGGGGTACGGGTAGCACCGATGACCGGATTGCTGGTTGAATTTGCTGCCGCAGAAAACGCTCACGCCGTCATCCGCGGATTGCGGGCGATTTCGGATTTTGAGTTCGAATTCCAAATGGCGCTGATGAATCGGAAGCTCGATGAAAAAATCGAAACAATTTTTCTGATGCCGAAGGAGGAATACACTTATCTGAGCTCCCGGATTGTGAAAGAAATCGCACAACTCGGGGGCAACGTTTCTGCCTTTGTTCCGCGTCCAGTCGCCGAAGCGCTCGCGAAAAAACTGAAGAGATGAAGATTCATTTGAAGCAAATCCCGCCCGACGGATTACATCTTGAGGGAGAGGAAAGTTGTCCGCTCAATGAGCTAGCCGGCCAGGACATCCGGTGCGTCGGCCCACTCCGCTACAACCTTGATTTGGGCATTTCGGACGGCGCGCTTTGGGCGAATGGGACGATTGCCCAAACTGTGGAATTGCGGTGCGTCGCCTGTCTGGAAAAATTTGAGCACGAAATCCGCGTCCCGGCATTCGCATTTCACACCGAATTGCATGGACCGGAGACTGTCGACATTACGCCGTTTATGCGGGAAGACATTTTACTGAACTTGCCGCCCTATCCGCACTGCGACCGCGACGGTGGCCGTGTTTGTAAAGGAGCGAAGGTAACGAAGTCCGATGCCGTTTCGGAGTCTGCGGACGTCGGAAAACGGGAGCATGACTGGGGCGCGCTCGATCGCTTAAAGTTGCGGAAATAACGTAGCTGCTGCCGTCACTGGCGGCAGAATCTTGAACATCTTGCGTTCTGCCGCCGAGACGGCGGCCGCTACAACGCGCAATTTGTTTTTTTAGCTTTCTCTGCTTTCGTAAGCGCTTCTATGGGCGTCCCTAAACGTAAGACCTCGAAAATGCGACTGCGCACGCGTAAAGCCGCAAATTGCTGGCACGCACCTCAACTCGGGAAATGCGCCCAATGCGGCAGCACGGTGCCTTCGCATACGGTTTGTCCCGCCTGCGGTTATTATCGGGGCCGGCAGGTGCTTAGTGTTGGCGCATAGGATTGTAAGCGCGGCTCCCAGCCCGCGACGTTCTGCATCTTTACCGAACAACTCTCGTTAAGAAAAGAATCCCAGTTGAGATGCTGCGATAAGCTGGCCCGCAGCCCCGAGCTCGCTCTTTTTCGTTTTGCATTAGCTTCGTGATGATCGCAGACTTTCCGCTCTCATGAAGATCGCGTTGGATGCGATGGGGGGAGATTTTGG
>QHNB01000332.1 GCA_003217965.1 Verrucomicrobiota bacterium
AGTCCCCCTCCGGACCTGTCAAAGCTACATAAGTGAGCGGAAGACCAGTTCCGCTCAAATCCCAAGTTATAGTGCCAGCTGACGTTGTTGCTCCGTCCGGATTAAGATTGAAGTTGAAGGTAAAGTGGGAGGCAGAGACCGCTCCGTCGAAGGCGAAGAATAAAATATCCTGCGCGAGAGTTATCGGAATCTGAGTTCGGGGAAACAGATCGTTAGCAATAACAGTTGCTATATCCTCTGGAGTTACAGTATCTGGTGACTCTGAAATCATGTCTCCCATTGGCGGCGTAATTAACGAGGCGTTGCTGCCCGCGACCAAGCCTAAAGCAGCGAGCGCAAGAATTGCAGTCTGTTTAAATCTTTTCATAAACACTACTCGATAGTCGCAGCCAACTGTGGTTCCGGCCTGCTCATTTCGGCTTGCGCACTCACCTTGTCAACGCGTTTAGCGAGTGCCTCGATCTGCCTCTCCTGCTGGAGGATAATGCATTGTTGCTTTGCTACCGTTCGAGCACTGGCCGTGTTGAAGCCTCCCGTAGTGTTGTTAGTGAGCGCGGCAGAACCGGTCGTCGTATTGCCGATGGCCGTTGTGTTGTTTAAGAGCGTGTTAGCACCGTTGCCGGTGTTGTCAGTGCTGGTTGAGAGGTTAAGGAATGTGCCAGATCCCTCAGCTGTATTGCCATTGCCAAAGTCTCCCTCGGCGGCCGCTTGATCTGGCCATGGATGTATAAAATAAGCGACTACAACTGCCGGCCCACAGAAAAAGAAACCGGGCCGCAAAGGTGAGAGGTCGGTACCACGCGTTGCTGCTCGAATCAGAGTTGTCAACGAGGTTGGACGGTTCATGGGAGCTTTCTTTCTATTCTCCCGATCCGTTTACTCGTGAGACTGCAAACCTGGAAAGGGAGAGGAGCTACCGGGAGCGAACAGCCTGAGCCCGATTCAGATTTTGTTAAAACCAAGTCTTTGACAAATCTACAGTCACTTGTCGAGCCGAATTGCTATTGCAATTACAGCAGCGTCGCTTCCAACTCCAGAAACGCCGTTAACAGCTCATCTGATTCGAGAATGTAGCGTTGCCCCTCGCCTCGGTTAGCATCGACCACCCAACGCCAGCCGTCGCGGGTGACAGCGCTACAATAGCCCCATGTCCAACCCGCTGTACTGAGCTTGTCAGCGATTAGTTCCCAGTATTTCATCAAGGTGGATGCCTGCTAAAGCAATTCGCGTTCTTATCATCCGCTTATCCGCGAAGGACTGCGTAACTTGATCGAAAAACAGCGCAAATTTGTCGTGTGCGGCTGGACTGCCAATAGGAGGCAGACGCTCTCGAAGATTCGCTCCACTCGCGCGCAGGTCGTGATTTTCACCGGCAATTTCGTTGGCCCCGCCGAGATGGAAATGCTCTCTGAGATCCGACGAACAAAGCCGTCGGTCGCGACCGTTTTTGTGTCGATGCGTGATGAAACCGCCGATGCTGTGCCCGCGTTACGATCGGGTGCGCGCGCATTCCTGACGAAATCAGAGTCAGGGCGAATTGTCGAAGCGCTGCATCGCGTCGCGTCAGGCAAAGTGTTTCTAACGGATCGAAATACGGCACTGCTCGCGTCGCTACGGGGAGGAGGAATGGCCTGTGCTCGGTTCCGATTTTGTTAAAGCAAGTGTTTGACAAATCCGCACTCGTTTGTCGAGCCGAATTGCCGCTGCTCGCTATAGCAACGTTGCTTGCAATTCCAGAAACGCGCTGAGCAACTCGTCAGACTCGACAATATAGCGGCAACCTTTTCCGCGAGCGTCCATGATCCAGCGCCAGCCGTTCTGCGTAACGCCGCTACAATAGCCCCACGTCCAACCCGCGGCGCTTAGCTTGTCAGCGATGATTTCCCAGAGCTTCCGACGATCCCCGGTTACCCGAATGCGCCAGAGAATTGCCGCAGGCTCGCAGCACTCCAATCGCGAACTCTGTCGTTTATCCGCTAACGGCACCTACTTTCTGAGCTATCGCGACGCTGCCGACGTTTCTGACAAATTGAACCACCAGACAGCACACACGATGACCTTCGCGCTGGTCACGCTTGGAGTAATTGAGGATGAGGATGATCGAGGATTTGACTTGTAGGCACCGGATTGACTCTTTTCTCGCGCGCGTGGAGTTGTCCAACGGCTAACGCGGGACGTGGTCGAACTCGACAGATCAGCGCCACCTGATACCGCGGATCACTGCTTTCACCGCTGCTCATTCTCGTGGCGCCGCTGGAACTCAGCTCGCTACAGCCCGATTAGTGATCCCTCATCGTCAACTGGCAGATGCAGGCGTCTCCAGCATTGGTTTTGGCTTGCGTTTAGTGACTTCGATTGAAAATATCGCAACTCAATTGTGACGAAAAGAAAAGCTTTGTCAGGAGGCATTGCCGCAGCCTTGTTCGCGCTTTTGTCCGCCTCCACGCAGGCAGTTCCGACGTTGGACTTACTGTCTGGCAGCTCGAACATAAGTATCTTTGACAATGGGCCGCTGGACGATGATCCGGCTCTCGGTGTGATTAGCTTCAGCGGCAGCGTGGGCTCGTTCACTGGCACGTTTACCACCGGAATCACCCTACCGGCGATCGGGAGCGCCACTCAGCCGCAGCTGAGTTTAACGTCAACTGATATCACCTCAGATTCCTCTGGCGGTCTCACGATCATTTTCGGAGAAGTATCTGCCTTTGGGCCGACGAGCGGGGCCCTCGTGAGTCATATCACCGGAACGAACAGCACGGATCTGAGCACGACTGGCGGGATAAGCTATACCACGTTCACCACCGGATCAGCACTAACTGCTCAAGGTCCTTTTACGAGCGCGTTCTATAACGACACGGCCAGAACCAGTGCCGTGCTCTCGGCCAACACTGATTTGTTTCAGCAGGTCGTGCTTAATTTGCCGGCGAACACGACCTCTGAATTCAATGCGACGTTAAGTATCACGCCGGTTGGGTCTTCTGTGCCCGATACGGGATTAAGTGTGTGGATGCTGAGTAGCGCGATTCTTGTCCTGACAATTGTACGCCGCTGCGTATGATATACACACTCCTAGGTATTCGCGACCACCGCGCTGCGGTAGACCGCCCATACCGCGTCGCGTTCAAAGACTTCCCAGCCGCATTGCGAGGGACAGCTACGTGCCACCCCGCCGCCAACCTCGCCGACGGCGCTTCGTCGGCTGGGTCAAGACCTCTGGAAAGTGACGCCCTTCGCTCATGCCATGCTGCTCGGTGACCGGAAAACGCCGGCTCTAGCCATACAGCCGGTGTGGAGAAGCCATCAGACGCTACGGCTGGTCAGACTGGTGGAGAACTATCTAGCCCCGAACTGAAAAAGCAACGTAAACAACTATCCATTGGCCAAAGCAGAGCTGGGGTCCCCATAGAAGCCGCCGAAGGAGAAACGAAACGGCGGCACTGAAATGCCACATGTGCGGCGAGCGAAAGAAACGATAGGGCTGCACTCATGCACCGTGCGATGGCAATTCTGTGACGAGTGCGTGGCGACGGTCACGAAGTGGTCGCAACCGGACGATGAACAAGACAATGACCGGCAACGCCTCTAGCGCTAGTCTTCGCGCGCGCGCGTGGAGTTGTCCAACGGCTGCGAGACAGGCACTCAGACGCGCGGCAGGACAGGCGGCCGACCCGGTGCCTTTGGCAGGACGAACTCGCGAGCCTTAACTCGTTAGCGCGAGTGGCCGAAGTCGCTCGCGCCGCGCGCCGGGAATGAGGCGGTCAACGTGATAAGTGGCCTCTATGTCCGCGACTAACTACTCGTGGCCGCTAAAAATCGCACTGTCATATCTATTTCCACGATTAATTCCATTTATTTGCATAGACAATAATTCCAATAGATGCCTGCTTCGCTTACTCTCAGGGCGGTTGGCACACAATAAGCGGTAAAAGCAGTATCTCGAATGAACGTACTGCTTCCGCGCCTGGGCGACTACATCGTCAGTCACACGACTGAGATTATCGAGCGATGGGTCCGCTCTGTCGACGCGCAGAATGATCTCGAATCATCGGAAAGTCTCACCCGTGCTCAGTTGATAGATCATCTACCCGCTCTGATCAGCGAATTGGCCAATCGGCTTAAGCATGCG
>QHNB01000193.1 GCA_003217965.1 Verrucomicrobiota bacterium
CGCGAAAAAAATCAGGAGCGCAGAAATGACAGTCACAATTTCTCCTCCATCCGCGCGACTGGTTTTGCGACCGTCAAAACTCCGATCAGAACGAGGACAATACCGCACCAGCGCTGAGTCGAAATAATTTCATCGAGAAAGATCCAGGAGCTCAGAGGCACGAGGACATGCACGAAATTGGAAAGCGGAAACGCGACTGTCAGAGGGACAAAACGAAGCACGTAGAGCCAGCTGACAAAACTCACAATCACGAACAAAATGCCGAACCAGACGTTCGCCGAAGCCAAGCCGGAAACGCCCGTCCAATTCAACTCTTTCGGGAGTTTGGGCGCTTCGACGGCGCCGCGTTTGAGAAAAACTTCGGAGGCGGTCACGCACAAGACACTGAAAGCGAGTTGGAACCACGGATTAAGCAGGAATTTCTTCAGAACCTGGATCATTCCAGAAGGTGCAAGTGGCGCCGCAAGGTCGGATCAGAGCGGGCCGGTTCAAAAGCGGGGGCGAAGGTTTTCACCAGACGATTGAGCACGTGCGAGATGTGCTTCACGTAAATGTCCACTGGTTGAAGTTCGAGCCGCAGGTGCAATTTCGGATCATAATTAAAAGGTGCGCTGGCGTAGCGCCGCAGGCCATGGCCAAGGGCCCAATTCAGCAGATCGCGGAAGGTGACGTAATAAAGATTGAGCTCGTGTGCGACGGTGTAGTCGAGACCGATATCATTATCGTAAATGGTGCCGTTCCAAATCGTACAAAAACTGAATGCGACCACACGGCCACCCCGCCTCCAGATAAAGTAGCGAAATCTTCCGGGCGCCAGGCGTGGCGCTTCAATAAAGTATTCACGGGTGAAAACTTCGAAGCGCACGTCGCTCTGCTGCGCCACCGCTAAATAGAGCGGATAGATTTCGTTGATTTCTCTCTCGGCGTCGAACAGAACTTCCAGAGTAAGCGGCGGCGAAGCACCGTCCGCAACGCGAAATTTCCGGCGCAAGGTTTTGCGCGTTACCTTGCTCAGCCGCGTCATCACGTATTCTTCAAACGAGGAGAAGTTGAGATCGATCGCGAGCGAGGGAAATCCGGCGAGTCGGACATAACCGATCCTTTCGAGGCAGGAAAGCGCCACACGGCTTGCGGCCGGAAAATTTTTGAAGGCAAGCAATCCGATTCTTTCGGTGCGGGCAAATTCTTCGAGTGCTTCGGCCAGCAATGGGACGACAGCATTTGCCGAACCGAGCATTCCAATTTTTCCCTCTCCAACCAGACAACCGGCAAGCGCCATTCGGCTCTGAAAGAAACGGGGGAAACTACCGCGCATTCTGGCGACAAACTGCGCAAACTTTCCTCCGGCCGACGCTGCGAGGTCCTGGGTTGCGATAATGAGGGGTTGCAATGCGAGTGGACGATCGCCCTCATCGAAGACGAGCAAGTAACGAAAATCGAAATGCGATCGCATCGTTTGCTCAAGGAGCCGGTAATAATGAAAATCCTTCGGGGTATCGGAGAAGGTGGCTCGCCAAATCTCTGGCGCGACCTCGGCGGCGTGGCGGTAGACGCGAGCGGAACCTCGGGACAGACGAAGCCGTTCTCCCCCAGAATTTGCGCGTTCCGTCCTCGGCGCAACCGCGGGGTTTATCATTGAAGTTCGGCCGCGTTACGAAACCGTCGCAGCACCGGATCGTGGCGAGTTGGCTCCAGGAATCTCACTGCCCACTGAAAAATAGGATTCAATACCGGAGCTGTATGCATGACGTAGAGATCCAGTGGCGCGAGATCACAGCCAAGATGCAGCTTCGGATCGTAATTTAGCGGGCTGCTAAAATAGGACGTCAACCCTTGTTTGATCGCCCAGGTGAGAATGTCCCGGATAGTATAAAAATAAAGGTGCAGGTCCAGCGCGACCCGATAATCCAGCCCGAGATATTCGTCATAAATGGTCCCGTCGTACACCAGGCAGACGCTAAAGGCGACAATACGGCCATCGATTCGCCATATAAAAAAACGAGCACGCTCCGGCATTATCCGCCCGAGTCGCGAGAGATAAGCTTTACTAAGTTTTTCGAACTTCATCGGCGAACGCTCGTGTACCGCCAGATAAAGTGGATAAACCTCGTCCAGCAGCGGCGTAATATCGTTAACAATCTCAAGTTGAATGTTGGCCGCACGCTCCGTTTTGCGAAATTTCCGCCGCAGGCTTTTTCGCGTGCCGTAGCTCAGGTGACCGAGGTAGTCATCGAAATCAGCGAAGTTAAGGCGGAGCCGCGTCATCGGCATGCTCGGGACTCGGACAAAACCATTGCGCGAAAAGAGGGAGAGGGTCTCGCGGTATCTCGGCGAAAAATCCTTTAGCACGATGAGCGACGCCTTCGCCGCACGCGCGATTAAGGGCAATGTTTGATGGAGCGCTTGAGCAATCCAGGCCGGATCCGTTGAGTTAAGCGTGCCAAGATGCCCTTCCCCGGCCGCACAACCAACCATCAGCACACGGAAGGTCAGAAATTTGGGCCATACCTTTCGAATAGAATCAACGATCCCCCGAAAAGCGCCCGGGATTCCCTCGACCAGATTTTGCCGCACGAAAAAGAACGGCTGAATCCCGCGAACTACGCTCGCTCGGTCGCGGAGCAGGAGGTATCGATATTCGAAATCGTTGTCGAGCGTCTCTTCGATAATTTCGTAATAGCGATGATCTTTGCATTGCGCGCGGAAGGCGCTGCTCCAAGCCTCGTCTTTGCGTAGTTCGGAGCCAGTCGCAATGGTTGCGCTGCCTTCGAGAAAAGAGATTGTGCGAGCATCTGACATGTTTCGCCGCGGTGGCGAGCGCGTTGCTAATTACGCATCAACCGGATTTTTCTCAACCTGCTCCCGAGCGCGATCCTGCGTTGCTAGTTGCACCTGCACGGAGCCGCCGCGGAAGCGAAGATCGCGCTGCGGGTAAGGAATCTCGATTTGGCGTTCCTTGAATTTGTTGGCAATTGCGAAATTGAGGTCACTACGAAACCGGCGCGGCCGGTTATTCATTTCCTGACTCCAGACAACAAGCTCGAAGTCAATCGAGCTTTCTCCGAACTTATTGAGGAATACGTTCGGCTTCGGCTCCGCCAGAACGTGGGAATTTTCATGGGCAACTTGCAGGAGCGCCTGACATACTTCATCCAAGTTGCTTCCATAAGCGACGGAGACCGGGATTCGAAATCGTACTCGCGGATCGCCGTAAGTCCAATTCGTCACCGGTGAATCGATGAATTTGGTATTCGGCACGATCATCGCAATGTTGTCGTTGGTCAGAATGACAGTGCTGCGTGCCCGAATTTGCTGGACTTGACCAGCAATGCCCGCGACCTCAACCCGGTCGCCGATGGTAATAGGCCGCTCCGCCAAAATCACCAGGCCGCTGATGAAATTGCTGGCAATATTCTGCAGCCCGAAACCGACCCCGACGCCGACTGCACCGGCGAAAACAGTCAGTGTGCCGAGATGGATTCCGGCGTTATCGAGGACAATAAAAACGCCGACCACCAGCACGATATTGCTGATGATTTGGGAAATGGCGTACTGGAGCGAGCGATCCAACCCGCTGTTGGCGAGGAAGCGGTTGAAGAGAAACGATTTCGTTCGCGATGAAATCCAAAAAACCGCGAGGAGCAGACCGACCAGCAGAAAAATTTGGACCAAGGTCAGCGAAACGCCGGGAAGTGGCTGATTCCACGCCAACGGAAGACCGGCGGTGTTGACCGCCGTGACAGTGAAAAAAATGACTGCGGCCGAGCTAAGGACGGTCGCGATGACGGCGACAAAATTCTTGCCCAGCTTCAGTCGCGTTAGCAAACGCCGGAAGGCATCGCTTTGAAAGATTCTCGCTAGAAACAACCCGGCTCCGAACAGCAGAACGAACCCGAGCAAACCGGCGGCGGTAACATAATTTCCGCCGATTCGAAACAATGGGTTTTCCGAAAACGGTATGCGCACGGTTTAATTCTGCTCGAACCTTACGGCTCGATTCAAAAGCGAAAAACACGGCCAAAGCCGGTCTCTGACAACCCGCGGAACCCGGCCGTTATTGTTGTTTGGCTCGCTCTTCGATGTATTTGACGACGTCGCCGACCGTCTGCAATTTTTCAGCGTCTTCATCCGGCACTTCGACGGAAAACTCTTCTTCGAACGCCATCACCAGCTCGACGATATCAAGGGAATCGGCTCCCAAATCTTCGATAAAAGAGGCTTGAGGTGTGACCTGTTCGGGATTGACGCCGAGTTGCTCGACGATGATGTCCTTAACCTTCTCTTCGATTGATTTGTCGGCCATAAGTTCGGGTTTCTGCGCCGACCCGCCTACTACGGGCCGAACAGGATGGCAAGTAAATCAATTCGTATTCTTGTCAATCAATTTCCAGCCACGGCGCGAGCCGGCATTTTCTGGTACTGTTTTACTTCTCAAGCCGATGCGGTAGAGGAAGGACGTGCCATCTGATGGCAGTTCACCGCTCGATCTGATTGATCTCAAATTATTGCCCGCCTGGGTCAAGGAACCTAAGGGGGCACCGCGTTACTCCGATTACGACGGCGGAGGAGAAGCGGAGCGGACGCGTGACTCAATCCATCGACCTGTTCATCATGGCCGGCGTCGTCGCGACCGATCGCGTGCTCGGCCCGAGCGGCACGACCGAGACCGGGCTGGCCGCAGGTCGCCAGATCGCCAGCGAGCAAAAATCGAATCGGGAAAACGCGATCTTCGACCAAAACCCGAAGTTGCGGGTGCGGTGCCTTTGCCCGGAATCGATGTTCGTTTTCTGCCACAAGCGGCCGCCTTCGAAAATGTTGCCGCGCAAATTAAAGCCGGTGCCGCGGCTTATTCCGTTTACGCTTTGGCGCGATTGTTCTTGCAGAAACCGGAGCGTTATCTCCTCCGTGTCGCGAGCAAAGGCGACAACACCTTGTTTCGGTTAGGTGAATCAAGCGTGATTGCGACCGATCGTCCTACCCTCGAAACCGTCGCTTTTCCGGCGCTAAAGAATGAGTATTACCGGAGCGAGGTAACCTTGACCGAGCCGGTGAAGGGAAATTTTACCAGCGTTGCCCGCGAGCGAACCAGCGGCATCCTCCTCGGCCCGACTAATCATCACAGCTATCAGCCGCAACTACGCCGGCTTTACGAGCAGCGCTTCAGCCGGCGAATGGATTTCGCCGAATTTCAGCGACAGATCGAAATTCTGAATGATCCGCTCCTGGTGGAAAAATGGAAAGAAGATGCGCGTAAAGTCACCACTTTCACCACCTTGAAGGAACAACCAGTACGTGCATTTAGCACCGAAACCGAAGCCGAGCGGCACTTTCGGGAAAAATATCTGCCGTCGTTGATTACCGAAGTGCGCGAGGTAGTAATCGACGGCCTCTCCAGTCGCAGCCTGCGTGATCGGCGGATCGCGCGCACCATCGAAAGCGCCTGGGCCGCGGAAATGCGGTCACCGTCAAACATGATGCAGGAACTCGCCGGAAAATTCCGTAGCTCGGGGTTGCAAATCTTTCGCCATCGAAAAGGCATGCTTTTCGTTTCACCAATTCGACCACGGCCGATCGAAGAGACAGCGGTTTCCGAGTCCGTGCGGGGAATCCTCGAAGCGGTGAAGGCGTCCGCTCGACTCAATCGGAAAGATCTCGCCGAAAAACTGATCCCTTCGGACGCAAAAGGCGATGCTGGGGAAAAGGTGAAACTCGCATTGGCTGCGGAATTACGCTGGCTGATTCGCGAAGGTCACATTGTTGAATTTAACGACGGCACGCTCGATTTGCCACGAGTGAAGGCGCGCGCTCCGAGCGCAATCGCAGAAAACACGACCACTTCTTCTGCTGTCTCCTCAACCGGAGCGGAGGCATCGGCCAGCGCTTCCGCCGGCGTTCCGACACAGGATAACTCGGTTCGTTCCGTTGAGGATCTCGGCAGTCGTGAGATCGGTTTGGCGGAGATGCATTCTTCCATCATCTCGAGACAAGCCGAGCGCCACGCATCGGACGAAGTTTGAACGCGGTCTCGCCCGCAACTGTCGCTTCGCGGAGAGACGAGATAGTTATTCGCCGACTACTCTAAGCGCAGGTTGGATTTCTTCCTGGCGAATAATCTGATTCTTCTCGTCAAGAACGATCATGCGGGGCTGATGATTGGCCGCTTCCTCGGCTCAGTAACGGGCAAGATTCATGATCGTGATCCGGTCTCCGATTTTTTCCAGATGGGCCGTCGCCCCATTCAACTCGATTACTCCTTCACGCGGCTCGCCGTAAATGACATAGGTTTCGAACCGCGCTCCATTGTTCAGATTGCCAACGAGAATTTTCTCATATTCGCGCAAGTCGACCAGCGCGGCCAGATCGGAGGAAATGGTGAGGCTGCCTTCGTAGTGCAGGCTCGCGCCAGTAACGGTGGCGCGATGGATCTTCGATTTCAGCAGCGTCAAATGCACTGAACTCTCCTGGGCCAGACTGCCGTCCGTCTAGGCCGCAATGACGCCTGCTTTTTTCAGTGCGCGATAAGCACCATGCTTGTTAATCGTCTTTAAACCGCGCGCTGTCACCCGAATCCGCACAAACTTTTTCAATTCCGGAACCCAGACGCGATGTTCATGCAGATTCGGTCGAAATTCCCGCGGCACATTTTTCGTGACGTGGCGGCCAACTCCTCCTTTTTTCTTCGCCATACCGCGACGATGGATCACACTGCCGCGGCTGACGCGTGAACCCGTAATGCTACAGACTTTCGACATAATCAAAAAAGTGGTGCGTAAGGTGGTTCTGACACCTGTGACGGTCAAGCGATTCTTGAACGGCGACAGCAGGTTGCGGTCAAAGCTTTTCATTATTCGCGGCCTATGAATCGAAACGGTACTCGAAAGTTGCGAATCGGATTTGTCGGTGCAGGAGGGATCGTCCGGACGCGGCATTTGCCCGGCCTGCAGAAACGATCCGATGTCGAGATCGTCGCGGTCTCGAATTCGACCTATGAGAGTTCGGAAAAATTCTCGCGGGAATGCGTCCCTGAAGCTGTGCCGATGCAAAATTGGCCGGAGCTGGTCGCTTTGCCCGACATCGATATCATCTGGATCGGAACGCCGCCCTACCTGCACTCGGCCGTTACGATTTCGGCCCTGGAAGCCGGAAAACACGTCTTCTGTCAGGCGCGAATGGCGAATGATCGTGCCGAAGCGGAGGAGATGCTGGCGGCTTCGCGCCGTTTCCCCCATCTCCTGACAATGATTTGTCCGCCACCCTACGGAATGCGTGGCGATCTGATGATAAAACGCTTGCTAGCTGAGGATTACATCGGCGAACCACATACGATTCGGCTACAGAGCTTTCACGGAAACTATTTGGATCCAAGCGCACCGGCTCATTGGCGCCAGCGCATCGAGCTCAGCGGGTTGAACGTTCTAACGCTTGGAATTTATGTTGAAGTGCTAAATCGCTGGTTTGGAGATATTGACGGCGTTTTCGCTCGCGGAATGATTCTTTATCC